>JAICJW010000203.1 GCA_025928215.1 Chloroflexia bacterium
CCGTGGCGGAGGATGCACTGGCGCGGGGCTTCCTCCCCGACACAATCAGTAGCGACGTTCATAGCAAGAGCATCAATGGTCCAATGCAGGACCTGCCCACGACGATGAGCAAATTCTTGAGCATCGGCGTCCCCATCGAGAAGGTGATCGAGATGGCGACATTGGCGCCCGCGCGCGTGATCAATTTCGACCGTGAACGGGAGGCAGGGCTCGGGACGCTGCACGTCGGTGCGCCGGGCGATGTGGCGATACTCGAACTCGACGAGGGCACGCACGAATACGAGGACACGCAGCGGAATGTACGCCACGGCGCGATGCGGCTGCGCGCGGTACAAACGATTAAAGGTGGCCGGCCCTGGGGGCGACCCTATCCGCACCCCTACATCCTGTGACGACCGGCCGTTCAGCGCACGCGCGCATTGCGCAACGCGGGTAGGACCTCCTCGGCGAAGAGTTGCATGTCGTCTGTCTCCGGGAAACCGGGAAAGACGAGGTGGAAGAGGCTCACGCCGGCGTCGATGTACTGTCCGAGGTAATCGATGAGCATGGCAGGCGTACCGGCGAACGGCGGATTGTCGCCCTGCAACGCGGCTCCCGCCCAGTCCTCGGCCTCCGCCTGTGACGGCCTGAGGAAGATCGGGAGCGTGAGCGCGACCCGAATCTGCGCCGGATCGCGCCCGACATCGCCGCAGTGTCGTCGCAAGACGGTCGCTTTGTGGCGGAGAACATCGAGCTTTCGACTGCTCGGCAACCAGAAGTCGGCGTGCTCAGCCACGGCACGCAGCAGGAATCGCTCCCCCTCGCCACCGATCAGGACCGGAGGAAGCGGGTCCGGGCGCGGTTCGCAGTATGCGTCCGTCACGTTGTAGTGCGTGCCCGTGAAATTGGCAGGCGATTGTGTCCAGAGCGCACGCATCACCTGGATGCCCTCGACCATCTGCTCGATTCGGGATCGGGCAGAGGGGTACGGAAGCCCATAGGCGCGATATTCGTCTTCCACCCACCCCGCGCCGTACCCGAGGATGAAGCGGCCGTGGCTGAATACCTGCAGGCTCGCGGCCATTTTCGCGAGCAGCGGCGGGTGCCGGAAGGAATTGGCCAGCACGTCGGTGCCGATCGCCTGCGCCGGATAGCGGGTCGCCATCCAAGTCAGCTGCGTCCAGCACTCGAGGCGGAAATTGGCCCCGATCATGAGATGGTCGGAGACCCAAAAGGAGGAGAAATGCTGGCTCGCGATGTCCAGGACGTGCTCCAGGTCGCGGACAAACGTGTGCGGGTCGACCCGCTCCAGGCCACGCTCGCCGGTCGGGGGATTGTAGCCAAACTCGACAGGATGCACGGGACTCTCCATTTTCCCACCGCCACGACGACGGTGTCGTCATCTGCGCAGACGCGGATCGAGCGCGTCGCGTAATCCATCGCCGACGAGATTGAACCCGAGAACCGTGACGGCGATCGCGATGCCGGGGAAGACCGCCGGCCACGGCGACAGCTCGATCAGGCGCTGCCCGGTATTGACCATCGTCCCCCAGGAGGGGCTCGGTGGTTGGGTGCCGAGACCGAGGAAACTGAGCGACGCCTCGGTGAGGATCGCGAGTGAGAGGCTCAGGCTCGTCTGGATGATGAGCGGTGCCATGATATTAGGAAGGATGTGGCGGCGTAACAATCGAATGTCGCTCGCGCCCGCGACGGTCGCGGCCTCGACGAACTCGCGCCGCTTCACCGAGAGCGTCGTCGCCCGGGCGAGACGGGCGTAGATGGGCGTATTGACGATGCCGATCGCGATCATCGTATTGTTCAGGCTGGGGCCGAGCATGCCGACGATGCCGAGGGCGAGCAGGATGGTCGGAAAGGCGAAGATAATGTCGAGAAGGCGCGCGGTCACGGAATCGATCCACCCCCCGTAATAGCCGGCAATCAAGCCGAGGCTGACGCCGCAGAGGACGGCAATGGTGACGGAGATTGCGCCGACGTAGAGTGATGCCCGCGATCCCCAGATGACCCGGCTGAGGATGTCGCGCCCGAGGTCGTCCGTGCCCATCCAATGCGCGCGCGTCGGCGGTGCGAAGAGATGCAGCGCATCCTGGGCGAGAGGGTCGTAGGGGGAAATGACGCGCGCGGAGAGCGCCGCGACGACGACGAGGGCGAGGATTATCCCGCCGGCGACCGTCAATCGGTTGCGTGTGAGCCGTATCGCGAAATCGCGCAGCCGGTTCTCGGATCGCGCGACTGCAGCGAGACCCTGCTCACGTATGGGTGAGGTGTCGGCCCGCGCTTGCGCGTCCGTATCAGTCATAGTGAATCCTCGGATCGAGATACCCGTAGCAGAGATCGACGGTGAGATTGGCTAGAACGAAGCTCGTCGCGACGAACAATACACCGGCCTGGACGACCGGATAGTCGCGTTGCGCGATGCCGTTGAGGATCAGGGTGCCGACACCGGGTCGGGCGAAGACCTGCTCGATGATGATCGCGCCGCCGAGCAGGTAGCCGACCTGGACGCCGGCGACGGTGATGACGGGGATGAGTGCATTTCGCAACGCATGACGGAAGAGGACGCTCCCCTCGTGCAGTCCTTTCGCGCGCGCGCTGACGATATATTCCTGACGCAGGATCTCGAGCATGCTCGATCGCGTCATCCGCATCAGGATGGCGGTGTTCGGCGCGGCGAGGGCGAGCGAGGGTAAGAGAACCGACTTGACGCTCCCGAGCACGCTCGTTTTGAGGGGCACATAGCCGCTTGTCGGGAGGAGGCCATGCGCGATGCGTGAAATCAGCAGGATCAGCATCGTTGCGAGCCAGAAGCTCGGGATCGAGAGGCCGAGGAGTCCGACGATCCGCACGACGCTATCCAGCCGGGTCTCTGGCCTGACCGCCGAGAGCACGCCGAGCGGGATCGCGACCACGAGCGAGAAGATCATCGCGAGGCCGGCGAGCTGGAATGTGACGGGCAACCGGGCCAGGATGTCGGGAAGGATCGGTCGGCCCGTCCGAATCGATCTTCCGAGATCACCGTGGAGCAGATTGCCGAGCCATGTGAGGTATTGCGCGTAGAGCGGACGATCGAGCCCGAAGAGTTTGCGAAGTTCGGCGAGCCGCTCTGGATTGGCCGTTCCCTCGGTGCCCAGGATCACGTCGACCACGTCGCCCGGAATGAGTCGCAGCATCATGAAGACCGCCACGGAGACACCAAAAAGCACGAACACAACCTGGAGGAGGCGCCGCGCGAGGTATCGAATCATGGACGAACCCGGCGGGAGATATACACGTGGTTGAGCGCAAAGGCCGGCGGAATGATCATCAGTGCATCGCCTCCACCCCGAGTAGCGCTGGGTTCGGATCACGTCTTCGATGAGATAACCTATTCGGTCGATGTCCCCGTAAAAGGCCGCATCGGCTTGTAGTGCCGGTCTGGCGAACGCCTAGGGACAGTGAGAGCCGAACTCGCGATATCCACGAATCGGTAACTGATGGTACTCTCTGCACACCGCCACCAACTGATCCTTCGCCGCAAGAAAAAGCAACTCGCCTTTTTCGGGTGAGGCCGCCAATGGGTTGCCATGTACGCCGTGCTCGCGCTCCCGGCGGCGCTCGGGGAAGCCGGTAAAGGCGAGTATCTCTGAGCTAAAGCCAGGCCGTTCCGGATCGGCGACCATTCGTGAGCGATCGATGAGGGTCGGTCGCAGATACAATTGCAATGAGGTTTCCCATTCACCGCCATGCCCGATCCAGCCGTCCGTCTCTCCCGCTTCTATAAGCAGTGGTGAGACCATCTCCCAGAAGGTGATGGGCAGGACCCAGATATCTTCTTCCGCGAGCTTCGTCGAGACGACGCGGCAGATGTCGCGATTGCCACCATGCCCGTTGACGAGGATGATCCGGTGGAAACCGTTCGCCCAGATGCTCCGGCATACCTCCGAGACAAAAGCAATGAATGTCTCAACGCTCACCGTGATCGTTCCGACCTCGCCCATGTTGTAATGCGTCAGCCCGCACCAGACCGGCGGCGCGACGATCACAGGGAAATCCGCGATCGCGCGTGCCGCTTCGACGGCGAGTGCCTGCGTATGGCTGATGTCCACGTCCATCGGGCAGTGGGGGCCATGCTGCTCCACCGATCCAACCGGCACGATGACCACTGGATCGTGCTCGAGCGCCGCAAGCATCTCATGGCGCAACATCTCCTGCCAATGGATCGTCGTTCCGGTCGTTGCACGCTGCCCCATCCCAAAGACCGACGCATCCGAGACCATTGTGTTCCCCTTCCCGAACTACTATTCGCCGTTTGACTACCGATCTTGTCGCTAATCCCGGTCACATCCTATTTGAGCGATATTCGACGCATTCCGTTCGCTTACTCCTGTGCGATGCAACGATTCGATGCCAACGTCACGTCCATTATTTGGCCATCTGGCGCATCGCCATCTCGCGCAGCAGCTCTACAACCGCCTTGTGGCTCGCGAGCGGGATCGCATCGACGTTCGGGTCCACGCGGCCCAGCGGGGAATTAATGAGGCCGAGTTCCGCGCCGCGCATGAGCAGAACCTCCTCCTGCTCGGACGTGTGTAAGAGATCAGGATTCTTGAGTAGGGCAGCGAACGACGCCGTCACAGCATAGCAGCCCCAGTTGGAGACTGCGGCGGTGACGAGGACGTCCGCGCTCGTCACCGCGCCGACACCGGCGCCGCACCCGCAGGCGCATCGCTCGCCATAGTCGACATGCTGCCGAATTGCTTCGGCAATCAGACCCATGCCGATCTCATTGCCACCATCCCCAACACCAATCGTCGGTATCCCTCGCCGATTGGCCTCGTCGAATATATAGTCAATGCGCGCCTTATCTTGACCGTAATCCACGCCGCGCGAGCTGTGATAGATCTGCTTCACGTTGCGGCCCGGTCGCTCCGTGGCAAAGAGGAGACTCGGTTGCAACTCATCGAGTAGCGGCCCGGCCTGCGCCGCACCTTCCGCATCGTCCGTCGGATAGTCGTGGAGAACGGCGACGGATAGCCGCCCCCCGGGCATCGCGGTGCGCCGCGCTTCCTCCATCGTGATCATGCACATCCCCGCAGCTTGGAAGATCCCGCCAACCGGTCCGAAGAGCGCACGCTCTACAAGGATGACCGGGATCACATCAAGCGCGAGGGAGAGAGCGCGGGCGACAGCCGCCGCTCCAGCGGGGCCGTCATTCTCGACAACGGTGGAGGATATCCAGGCGCGCGAGGCCGAGCCCGTGGTGATCAGCACTGTCGCCCCCCGCGGCACGGCGGCAAGTTTCTCCGCGGCCGCCTTGACAAGGGACTTACCTACCTTGTCGCGTGCCGCGTGATACAAGTGCTCGATTCCGCGACCACCAAAATCTAGATTGACGAGTTGATCCATTCGCTCTTCCATTGCCCCCCCGTCCGAGCATGTTGTTATAGATACGAGACCATCAGAGAATAATGACAAGAAAATACAGGCAGTTACATTAAGTGTAAAGATGCATAGTGAGGTCTCGTCAAATTGTTCAATCGATCGGTAGCAAGCAGAACCAGCGTTGCCATCGACCGATGCATCGCGTAGGCCGATGATAGCATGGTGAAGTAGCAGGGCCAGACTTGTCTGTCGTCTTGCTGTGCCGGGAGGTTCATCCTACTAACCGGAGCACCGCTGCTCAGTCGGGAAAATGCCGAGCACGCCACTGCGCCACCTCCTTATCAGTCACTCTAATGGGCTGTTCGGCCAGCTCTGAGCCAATGCGCGGCGGAAGACGCCGGATACGCCACGATGTCATCTTCCGCCTCGTCCATAAATTGGCGAGACGGGGAAGCGGTCGTGTAAGTATCTGCTACCCGCCATTGTTCACTCTCGCGATAGCGTCTGGCTGCGCAAAGACGTATGCACGCGAAGTCATCTTGTTTCCCTCCCTCACGTTGAGTGTCCGCACTCACTCAGGACTGTACGTAGCCGCTCTGCAACAGTCACTTCCTCACCGGGGCGCAACACAGATGCAACCAGCCCAATCGCGCGTTCATGCAAGAAATTCTGCGAGACCGCAATCGCCGGCTCGCCGTCGATCAATGCATTTATGATCGCCTCCACCGAGCGCCCGATGATCATTTCGTCGATCCGCACACAGGCAGTCGGATAGGGACGGGGGAACGTGCGTTCGTTCATATGCGCTGCCTCAACTCCCCGCACATCCGCGAGGGCAACGATGATCGTTTCCAACTGCCGCCGCTGGGCTTCGCGCTCGGCGGCATGATCGCGCGCGAGGAAGCGGCGCAGCGCGACGACCAACCCGACAATCTCCTCCTTACCCACCTTCATCGGCCGCCCGATCCCGTGGTGCGGCGGGCCGGGTAGTACCCCGCTCTCCAGATACCGCCCCCGCCAGGTCCACGTCTCCGGGTAGACATCCATGTCTTGATGCTGCAAGGCGACCGATGCGATCAACGCCGCCCGCCCGACGAGGATGCCCGACGCCTGCGGTCCGCCAATCGCCTTGCCGCCGCTGAAGGCGACAAGGTCCGCCCCGGCAGCGATCAATGCACGCAAGTTCTCGACGGGCGGCAGCGCCGCGGCGGCATCGACAATGACGGGCACCCCATGCCGGTGCGCGATAGCGACGACCGCAGCCAGCGGCACGACACCCGGCGCGTTGCCAAACGAGTACGCGATCGCGGCCGTCCGCGCGGTGATCGCCGCTTCGATCTGCCACGGCCACGTCATTCCCTGCCCGGGAAAGCCGAGGTAGCCAACCTCGACCAGTTTCGCCCCGGCGAGGCGCAGGGCGTGGGTGTATGCCGTCAGATGCGGGCGCTGGATGATGATTTCGTCGCGCAATCCGGTCGTCTCCGGCAGACGGTCCATCACCGCGACATCGAGCCCGGCGATGCAGGCCGCCGCGCTAAGCGCCAGCCCAGCCGCCGCCCCGCCGTCACGTAGCCCGCTTCCGCGCCCGTCGCCGCCACAAGTTCGCGCCCCGCCGCTTCCTGCAAGTCCTCGATGCGCACGCAGTGCTGCGCGGCCTCCGCCATCGCGGCGGCGACCTCGGGATGTAGTGGCGCGCCGCTCAGTCGCGTCACCGGCCCGGCCACATTGAGCACTGTATGGATTCCGAGCGTGTCGTAGATGCCCATACCTTCAGGCCCCCTCACGATCATGCCATTCTCACATGCTCGATCGGCTCACATTGATAGGGTCAGATTGCTCAACGCGCCTCAGCCACATTCTCACAAGAAACAATTCACTCGACGGCCGTTTCATGCCGCGCCTCGCCCATATTCCTTGCCTGCTGAAAGGCAACGCGAAAACGATGGATGTGCTCGCGCATAAGATGTCCTGCCTGGTCACTTGCGCCGCGCTGTGCCGCTTCGAGGACAGTGTTATGCTGTATCCATTCTTCATACATCGACGGGCGAAATCGTCCACCAAGGGCGGAGATGATACTGACCCGATTTTGGAGGTTGGTGAGGGTTTCATGGAGTGGGCGATTGCCGCACTTCTTGGTGAATACAGCGTGAAACTCGCGGTTGATCTGCCCGACGAGGGGGGCATTCTCGCGCTCTATCTCCTGCCGAGCTCGCTCAAGACAACGTGTCGCTCCAGCGAAGTCGTCCTTCGTCATTCGCGGCGTGGCCAGAGCCACCGCCATATCCTCAAGTACTTCGCGCAAGGCGTAAATCTCATCCGCCTCCTCGAAACTGATCTCTCGCACGGTAACGCCATGATAATCTGACTGGACGACGAGACCTTCTCCCACAAGCCGCTGCAGTGCATCGCGAACCGGACTCTTACTTACGCCGAGGCGTGTGGCCAGATCGCGTTCGACGAGCTGTGTGCCGGGAGCAAGCACGAGGCCCAAAATGTCCTGTTTCAGTGCATCATAGACATGCCATGCGAGGACCCGGTGATCTCGCAGAGGAATGATGGCCGATTCGGGCATGGAATTCTGCTCCTTCAGATGGCCTAAATGCTTATCCGGCACCATCCGCGATTCAATGAGATATCATATACCATTATCCGATGAGGCACGCAAGTCGTGGCACGTATAGGCAACCTAGAGCAGATTGCATAAAGATTGTCCCTCGGCGATGCTTGAGTGATGAGAGCATACAGTGACGATTTGCGGCAGCGGATTATGCGGGCGGTCGAGAG
>JAICJW010000512.1 GCA_025928215.1 Chloroflexia bacterium
CGTGCCCGGCACCTGCAGGCCGTAAAACGTCCCGTTGACCTCGAGCGCCGAGAAGGATCGGCTCGCAAAGGCGAGTTCGTCAGCCTGCCGGAGCCCGGCTGGATAGAAATTGCCGCGCCACGGGGGATAGGTCCAACCCGAAACCCCGATGTGAACCACGCCACCGCGGGAATGGCGCTCGAAGGAAGGAACAACACGATCCGGCATCGCCCCCAAAACGGGATGATTGACCCGTTGCGTGAGAGTATCCGTGCCTCGATGGTGTGCGACTTCCGCCGACACCGGGCAGGCTGCGAGGATGCAAACCACGGGCGCCCTGCGGGCGATGGAGGGGCGGTCGAGACGCCTGTGGTTGATCATCCTGCATCCCTCAGTACCGTTTCATGCGTGGAAGTCGGAGAGGATCTCGCTCATCTGAGAAAGCGGGCTTCGTCCGCGAGGGCACGCTGCGCGAGGCGCAGTTCGTCGAGGGCCGCTGGCACGACGAACACATCTATAGCATCCTCCGCCGCGAATACAAGGCGCGGGATCGTCGGGAGGCCGATCCGGAGGCGCCCCGCAGCTGATACCCATATATGTCAAGCCTCATACGACGCGGTGTGGTGCCGGGGCAGATCGCCGACGAGCGATTGGGCCAAGCGCTTTGAGGCGGAATGGGATGCGAACGGGCCGCAGGACGAACTCATACCATCGGGCGCGACGGGGTCTCCGTAGGGGCAATGGGAGAAGGTGCCGTCGTGCGTTCGTACGGCGCCTTCTTGCGGGCGTCCCTGAGTCCGTGCTGGCGATTGCGGTAGCAGGTGATGACATGTCCATCATCAAGCAACAGAAGCGTCCCTTCCAACCGCGCGTGTTTGCGGCCACCATCCGGCATCTGTGCCAGTTGCCGCCGCCCGAGGAAGACGAACGTTACGCCCGTCCGGCGTACGCGCACGCCCCATTCGGCCACGACGGCAATATCGGCGCGGGACAGATTCCGGCATGGCATCTGCTCCAATGCATGGCGTGAAAAGGTCATGTCCATTGTCTTCCCCTTTCGAGTGGCTTGCGCTCGTATTGGCCCCCAACCCCCGCCCCTCCCTCATAATGCGGGGCGGGGCGGAGAGGGGGCCGCGCTATGGCTGTTCGCCCTCGATCTGCTTGCCACGCTTGATGCGGTTCATGTCATTGTATATCCGTTTGCGCTGTGCCTCGGAGGACCCCTCGGCCATCTCCGACGCCTCGCGTTGCAGCGCGCCGATTTCCGCCGCCGCCTCGATGGGGGCGTAGGCTGCAATGGACGCGGAGGCCTTCCGCAGCGTTGAGGCGGCCTGAAGGTAGTCCCCCGCTCGCTCGCTGAGGTATGCCTCGTGCCGGGCGCGGGCCGCCTCCTGCCGCGCCACCTCGGCGAGGATGGCGGGATCCCGTGGGCCGGTCTCCCCGGCGACCGCCCAGGAGAGCGCGGCGCGGGCGACGGCGTGCCCCGTTCCCTCCTGCCACCGCACAGTCGCTCGGATCGCGTGCGCACTTCCCGGTGCGGCGGGCGGAAGCGCGAGGCGCAGGGTGAAACGCGGTGTCTCCCCCACGCTGACAAAGCCGACGGGAATCGTCACGCGTGGCAGGTCGTATGCGGCGTCAATCGCGGGGTTCCGCAGTTGCGCGGGCAGACCGGGCGGCAAAGTGACGCGCACGGAGACGCCGCTGGCAACGACAGTCATCAGTTCCGCCAGTTCCGCCTGGAAGATAGGATGGATGCGACCGGGCGTCGCGATGTGATAGGCGTTGCCCGCGCCCGCCTCCGCCATCGCGTTGAGAAGTTGCTCGTCGTAATGGCTGCCCACACCGAAAGTGCTCGTGACGATGCCGTGCGCCGCCGCTCCCCTGGCGAGTGAGGCGAGCGCGCCTGGGTCGGTGATGCCGACGTTGGCGAGGCCGTCCGTGAGAAGCAGGACGCGATGCATCGCGCCGGGCATCTGCTCCATCGCTCCGGCCACGGCCCGCACGCCCGCGTGCCAGCCGCCTTCGAGATTCGTAGAGCCACCCGGTCCCACGGGCGCCAGCGCCATGCTCAGTGTCGGCAATCGGTCGGCGATCACGGCGGTGCTGGGAATGAGCAGTTCCACGTCCTCATCGTAGATCACCACCGCGACCCGATCCCGCGCGTCGAGCCGGTGAATAAGGTGGAGGGCGGCGTTCTTGGCGATGTCGAGCTTGAGGTCTGCCATCGAGCCGGAGCGGTCGAGCACGATCGCGAGATTGAGCGGGCGGCGTTCGGCGGCTCCGGGGCGCGCCACGCCTTCCAGCTCTACCACGATGTGCGTGTCGCCGCCCCGCGCCGGGGCGAAGGCGGTTTCGGGCCGGATCGTGAGGGAGAGGGGGTTTTCGTCTGTCTGCATTCAGTTCACCAGGTCCTTTCGAGCGACGCAGCGCCGACGGTTATCATGATCGCCGGATTCCATTGCCCATCGTGTAGAAGGGCACATCCATACAATCGGAAGGGGGTGGGCAAACCGGAAGCGGCCGCTACGGGGTGCGCGTCGGTGAGCCTACGTATGCGGTAGACGTCGCCACGAGATGCAAAACATTCGCCGTTGCGGTCTGCTGATAGGGATACTGCGTCGCGGTTGGTTGGGC
>JAICJW010000263.1 GCA_025928215.1 Chloroflexia bacterium
CAGGAACCCGTCGTCACCCTCGTTCGCACCGCCGCCTTCGCACTCAGCAACGAGCAACGAGCGATGAGCGATGAGCGATGAGTAGGCAGTTCGGAGTTCGATGTTCGATGTTCGATGACCGCAGAGTACGACAACGGCGTTCTACTCCGAACCCCGCGCGACCATCGGGAGCGGCCCATGCTCTTCCATAGCACGACCGCGTTCGAGATAGGCGGGCTGGCCGTCAAGTGGTACGGCCTCTTTATCATGACGGGCGTCATCGCCGCGACGCTGCTCGCCTACCGCATCGCGCCCGTCAAGGGGGAAGACCCGGAGCATATCTGGGGCTTACTCCCCTACCTCGTCATCTTCGGCATTATCGGCGCACGGATCGCGTACGGTGTCGTCCGGCATGACCAATTCGGCAGCCCGATTGAACTGATTACCCGCTTCCGCACCGGCGGCATCTCGATCCAGGGCGCGGTCGCCGCTGCCTGTCTCGCGGGGTGGGTCTATTGCCGCGCGAAGGGTATCCGCTTCCTGCGCTGGGCGGACATCATCGCGCCCGGCCTCTCGCTCGCGCAGGGGATCGGCCGCTGGGGGAATTACGCCAATCAGGAGGAGTTCGGCCGCCCGACGACGTTGCCGTGGGGGATCTCGATTTCCCCGGATCGCTTGCAGGCGAAGTGCGAGGCGAGCAAAGGATCGGACTGCTTCTCGGCGACGCAGCATTTCCATCCCGCCTTTCTCTACGAATCCATCGCGGACATCGGCATCGCGCTCGTGCTGCTTTATCTTTTCACCCGCGTGATGGTGCCAAAGCGATGGCGGGACGGCGACATCTTCGGCGTCTACGCGATCCTCTACGGCGTGACACGCCTCTTCACGGAGTCCATCCGGGTGGACCGCGCGCACATCGGCCCGCTGCCGGGCGCATACTGGGCATCGCTCGCCTTCATCCTCGCCGGGCTGTTTATGATCCTGCGGAACCGGCGGCTCCCTGCCCCGAATTACGCGCTACCCACGCCGCCGAGCGATGTGGAGACGGCGCGCGCCGCGGCACCCGCCGCCGCTGCCGCCATCGCGGATGCGACCGCCCGCGCCGACCGTTCCACCGATGCGGACGATCCCACGCCCAGGCCCGGTATGACGCGCTACCGCACCGGCTATCGGCGCGGCCCGCCACGCGAAAATGGCAACGCCCCCGCTGCTCCGGCGAATGTCCGCTCCAGTGATGAGGATGATGAAGGGGCGTTGACGTAAGCAAGCTGCGATGGAGATTGACGGTGGAGGCAGCGCCTACTCTTCTTCCTCATCCTCATCAAGCCAGAGATCGGTTTCGATATCCGGCTCGTCAATCAGTTCGTCGGCGGCGGAACCGACCCAGGTAAGGGTGTGCGCGCCGATCGTGACGGGGCTGCCGTCGCGCGCGCCGAGCCTCGCCAACTGTTTGGAGATGCCCGTTCGGTCGAGGACACGCTGGAGGCGGGCGACCCCTTCATCGAGATTGAAGTTCGTCATCGCGACGATGCGCTCGATCTGCGTGCCGCGCACGACAAATGAGCCATCATGGAGGCGGGCGGCATGCCAGCGGCGCTCCTCGTTCGGAGCGGCGACGCGCGCGGTCGGCATCTCCTTCACGGGCGGCGGCAGTTCCGCGAGGATCGCGGCGACGCGGTTGATGATCGGGCGTAATCCCTCGCCCGTCGCGGCGGAGCAGGGGAAAACCTCGTATCCCTCCCGCACCAGCACGTCGCGCGCCGCCGGGAAGCGGTCGCGCGCCTCCTGCGTGTCCATCTTGTTGAAGGCGACGATCTGCGGGCGGGCGGCGAGGTCCGGCTGGTAGGCTTTCAACTCGGCGTTGATCGTGCGGAAGTCGTCCAGCGGGTCACGCATCTCCATCCCGGAGCCGTCCAGCACATGAATGAGCACGCGCGTCCGCTCGACATGGCGGAGAAAATCATGGCCGAGGCCGCGCCCTTCCGCCGCGCCTTCGATCAGGCCGGGGATGTCCGCCAGCACGAAGGTCGGGCCGCGCTCGCCATCCGGCGCGACGACGCCGAGGTTCGGTTCGAGCGTCGTGAAGGGGTAGTCGCCGATCTTCGGCGTCGCCCGCGTGATGGCGGTCAGGAAGGTGGATTTGCCCGCGTTCGGGAAGCCGACGAGGCCGGCATCGGCGATCAGCCGCAGTTCGAGCGTGATCCACCGTGCCTCTCCCGGCTCTCCGAGTTCCGCCATCCGCGGGGCCTGATGCGTGCTCGTCATATAGTGCGTATTGCCGAGGCCGCCTCGCCCGCCGCTCGCGATGACCGCCTCTTCATCCGGCTCGGTGAGGTCCACGATCAGGTCGCCCGTCTCGGCGTCGCGTACGGTCGTGCCGGGCGGGACGGCGATCCGCTTGTTCGCGCCACGCGCGCCTTTTCGCTTCTTCGACGCGCCCTGGACGCCGGGCTGGGCCTTGAAGTGCGAGGCGAACTGGAAGGGCAGCAGGCTGTTGAGGTGCGGATTGACGACGAGGATGACATCGCCGCCCCGCCCGCCGTCGCCGCCGTCCGGCCCGCCGCGCGGCTCGAATTTCTCGCGCCGGAACGCCGCCGAACCGTTACCGCCCTTGCCTGCCTCAACATGAATCTTTGCCCGGTCTATCAGCATTGCCCCACCACTCCTTCAGCCCGCCCCGAATGGCGGCCTTCAATGGTAGCACATGGGGCAAGCGCAGCCTGAGATCATCGGCGGGATGCGCCGCTATTCAGCAGACGGCGCACAATGACATGCCCATGCGGAGGGGCGACATCGCGTAGCCGACGCAACAGTCGGCGCAGTGAGAACCGTTCGATACGCACCTGTAGCGTCTGTACCTCGCCGTGCAATCGCTCGACTTCGGCCTCCCTCTCCCGCACGGTCCGTTCGATCCCCTCAATAGCGGCG
Source organism: Chloroflexia bacterium (assembly GCA_025928215.1). GTDB lineage: Bacteria > Chloroflexota > Chloroflexia > Thermomicrobiales > JALYUS01 > JALYUS01. Next base: position 2,908 of record JAICJW010000263.1, read on the forward strand.
TATGCCACGGTCAGCGCCTGCTCCTGTTCCGCGGCGACCGCCCTCACCCGCTCGTACTCCCGCTGGAGATCCTCCTGATACCGACGGACATTGTTCCGGTCTTCCTCGACCGCCACAACATAGGTATGGAGGTTATTCCGATCTTGCTCTACTCGCGTGAGGTATGCGCGGACGTTGTCTCGATCTTCCTCGACGGCGATGAGGTATGCGCGAACGTTGCCTCGGTCTTCCTCGACCGCCATGAGATAGTCGCGAAGGTTGTCTCGGTCTTGCTCCATGCTGGTGAGATAACGGCGGAGATTGTTCCGGTCCTCCTCGACACTGAGGAGATAGTCACGGACACTGATCCGGTCCTGCTCCACGCTCGCAAGATAGGCGCGGACATTGCGCCGATCTTCCTCAACGCTCGCCAGGTAGTCACGGACCTTGTTCCGGTCTTCCTCGACAGTCATGACGTACTCATGGAGACTGTTTCGATCGTGCTGGAGCGCGGTCACATAGCGGTGCGTTGCTTCACGCTCCGCCGCGAGCATCTCCTCCGAGAGACGCAGGGTTTCCATCCATTCATACGGCGTGGCCCCGGGGTGATCACCCTGAGCGGAGTTCGTGGTTGTCAGGGGTGCCAGTGTCTCATCGAGCGAAAAGTCGGCGCGCCCGTATTCAACGAACCAGCGCGCGAAGGGAAGGCGATGCTGACCGAACAGCTCCGGGAATAGTGGATGAATATCGCGACGAAGATCATAGAGATAGCGCGCGATATTCGTGACCGCCAGCGCGGCCTCATCGCGGCGCGAATCGTCTTCCGCCGGTGCGTTGAGCCAGTCTCGAATACCCTCCAAGACGGGAGCGATGAACGCGCGGTCAAGGGTGTACATCCCCCGCGCATGTACGACGAACCATCGCGCATACGCGCGTCGGTCCGCGCCGAACGGATCGGGGAACATGCACTGCACGTCGGCACGGAGGCGATAGATATACGCCGCGAGATTGGTGATGGTCGGGAGCGATCGGTCTATGGACGGGTCATCATCGGCGCGCGCATTGGCCCAGGCGAAAAACGAGTCCTCCGATGCCGTAGACGAGGGAGATGCCCACCGTGTACTCGCTGCCGATGGGACCGAGAGATACAACCGCACCAGAATCGGCGCGATCGGTACGCCCATATCGAAATGCGTCGCGCCGCGAAACGGGTTGTGGAACGTCCATGCCTTGGCGGGGGCGGTTGTCAGAGGATCGTCGAGGTCGAAGGTGTACCCCAGCAGCGCGGTGTATGTCGGATACGGTTCGACCGTACGCAACATCGCGAGCGCTTCCGGTGGCAGATCCATCCGCCATCCGCCCACCCCGCCCTGGCGGAAAAACCGATGATTCTGCCCGGCCATTGAACGCATCAGTCCAATAGTGCACGCCTCGATCGCACGTTCGATGCAGTCACGCGAGACGGGGGAGATACGATCTGTCAACTGCGTGAGGGCGGTGAGCGGATCGCGCCAGAGGTCTTCATAGCGCACCGCGAGCGTCTCCGGGGAGCGTAGCCAGAGGAGCGAACTTTCGAGTTCGTACTGGAACCACTCCTGCACATACCACAGCAGATGCTTCCCGATCTTCTTTTCGTCATCCGGAGGGCTCGATGCCATGCGGTCGAGGTTCATCAGGGTAACCATATCATTGGCCGTGCCGCGAAAGAGATCGGCATAGGTGCGGAGATAATGGTAGAGGGAGACGAGGGTATCGCCAGGATGACGGAGGGTCGTGATAACGATGAGGCCGTTTTCCTGCCGCCACCGGAGCAACGCGGGTGTCGGCGCCCAGTGTTGATGCGCGATCCAACGCTTCCCCAACCCCTCCATCGTTTCCGGCGCGGTATCGAGCGTATTGCCAACAAAGGCGATTGGCATATCGTAGATCGTGGAGAGCAGTTGCTTCACCCACGTATTGCCGGTCTTCGGCGGGCTGGCAATGAGTATCTTCATCTTCGAGATATCACGGTCCCCATCGTTCAGTGCCGGCCGACGGTGCGGATCGTATCGGAAGGGGTCGCGCGTTGGCGCACTGAGCACGCGGTTCGTGATTGCCATCGTCACCTCAATGTCCCCGCAATTACGCGATACGCGCACGGGGCGCCCGTATCGCGTCGTCGCGCTCATGATCCGCTGTGTACTATATGCGATCGCCGCGCACAAGGTCTCTGTCGAGCAGATGCGCGAGTATGGTGCGCGCGCACTCTTCCGGTGTCTCGCCGCTATCGGTATGGCAGACGACATCCGGCACGGCGGGTACCTCGTACGGATCGTCCACGCCCGTAAAGCCGGTGATTTCGCCGCGCCGCGCCTTTGCGTACATCCCCTTCGTATCCCGAGCCTCGCATGCCTCGACCGATGCATTGACATGGACGAGGACGAATGCATCACCGCCCACCATCGCGCGGACCTGATTGCGCGTCTCCTCATACGGGCTGATTGCCGCGCACAGGGCGATGCCATGGTGCCGGACGATCTCGGCGGCGACGAAGCCGATGCGGAGGATGTTCGTATCCCGGTCCTCCTTGCTGAAGCCGAGACCCTTCGACAGATGGGTACGCACGACATCGCCGTCCAGCACGGTAACCTGCCGGCCGCGCTCCATGAGGAGCACCGTGAGGATGTCCGCGATTGTGGATTTGCCCGCGCCGCTCAGACCCGTCAGCCAGATGCAGCAACCCTGCTTGTGCTTCGGTATTGATATCTCGGCGAGGATCGCCGCCACTTTGGGCCGCGTGAACCACTCAGGCAATTGCCGTCCCTTCGCCAGATACTCTTCGCGCACTTCGGTACCGGAGATCGCGAGGTACTCCGCTCCGTTCAGCTTCGTCACTTCCTGATAGCGGTTTTCGCTCGGCACATAGACCATCTCCTCGAAGGGAATGATCCGCATGCCAATCTCGCCCGCGTGCGCGAGGAGGAGTTGTTGCGCCTCGTATGGCCCATAGAAGGGTTTGCCGGTGGAATCCTTGCCCGGCCCGGCGTGGTCCCGGCCGACGATGAAGTGATTCGCACCGTGGTTGCGGCGGATGATCGCGTGCCAGATCGCCTCGCGCGGGCCGCCCATCCGCATGGCGAGCGGCAGGAGGCTGAGCAGCGTGCGTTCCCGGTCGTAGTAGTTTTCCACGAGCGTCTGATAGCAGCGGACGCGCGTGTAATAATCCACGTCGCCGGGTTTCGTGAGGCCGACGACGGGATGGATGAGGAGCGTGCCGCCGATCTCGGCCGCCGCTCGTTTCGTCAATTCTTCGTGCGCCCGGTGGATGGGATTGCGAGTCTGGAACGCGACCACATCCGGCCGGCCCTTGCGCGTCAATTCACGGCGTACGTGCTGCGGTGTCCGGCGCAGATGCGTGAAGCTGAAATGCTTCGGCAGGTGCAGCACCTTTAACGCACCGCTGATATACCACGGCCCCCATGTCGCCATTTCCGCCACGAGTGGATGCCGCATATCCGTCGTGCCGAAGACGTGCCGTGCCTC
>JAICJW010000185.1 GCA_025928215.1 Chloroflexia bacterium
ATACGGCGCGGCAGGATGGAAGGCGATGTGGCGCGGCCCCGCCCCGGCCCGCGCCGACACGAAGGGCGGATCATTCGGCGCGATCGTGCCGCGCTCGGCATCGAATCGGTAGATGAATGTCCGGTCGAGGCCCTTGTCCGGCACCGCGACAAATCGCCCGGCGGGATCGAACGGGCTGTGGTGCGGATGCGACCCCGCCTGCTCCACCGGGTCCGGGCCGGAATCGCCCGTCTGCGGCACGACCGTCGTCAACGGGGCGAGGGTGCCATCCGGGTTGATCGGCAATGTCGCCACCGTGCCATCCCGATAGTTCGCCACGACGAGGGCGCGCCCGGTTGGATGGACAGCCACCGATACCGGATTGCGCCCGCCCGATTGCTGCGTGTTCAGGAATGTCAGCTGACCCGTCTCCCGCTCGACGGCGAAGGCGCTGACCGCGCTGAAATCGTTACCGCCGTGGACGCAGTAGAGGAATCGTCGTGAGGGATCAAGTGCCAGAAATGAGGGGTTGGCGACGCCCGCGAGCAGTTGGACCTGCTCCCACGCGCCGGAGCGGTCATCCATCCGGTAAACGGTGATCCCCTCGCCCGTTCCCGCGCGATCCGGGCTGGTATAGCAGCCAACATAGACGAACATAGGCGCGATGATAGGGATAGCGATGCTCGCCGTCAAGCAGGGGCTTATAAGGATGGTTTCAAAACCGGCCCTTAGTCTGGAGGCGCTTTGATGCCGGCAGGCGTCGGCAGAGATTTCGAGCGGGCGGGGGCGGAACAATCCGCGTCGGGAAAGCCGTGCATGTTCATGATTTTCGGCGATTTCTCCACCGCGACGTTGATGACGCCCGGCTCGTGATCCATCAGCATCCGGTTCAATGCCTGGAGCCAGTGATCCGGGCCTCGCGACTTGGAGAGGGTGAAGTCCGCCGTGAGCGGGCACGCGCGCATACCGTCCATTCGCTCGAAGACGGTGCAGAGAACGATCCGGCTCTTCGGGGCGAGCCGCCGCATCTCATCCACGACGGTCGCGTCGTCCAATCCGGAGAGGTCGCGATCCACAATGATGAGATCCGCCTCGGTCGTGGCGAGAAGTGCGAGCAATTCGCCCGCCGTTCCTGCCTCCCCGACGACCTGCACACCGAGCGCGAGGGTGAGCATCGTGCGAATGCTCGCACGAACATGCGGGAGATCGTCCGCGATGATGATGTGGCCGGTAGTCTGCTGTTGCACGTTCATTATCCGCCTCAATAATCCTTTACCACACTGAAAACCCATACGCAAGCGTGGGGCCAGCGGATGGCTGGCCCCCTCATGCCTATTATACGAGTGCCGGTTCAGTAATACGGTCGTATTCGGCTTCGTCGGTGGCCGTTTCCGTCTCCGCCGCTTCGGCGGGCCGTTTCAGTGTCAGGGCGAGCGCCGCACCGATCGCGCAGGCAATCGCGCCAACGAGCATCGCCTCCGTCAGGCCGCTGACGACCCCGCCGAGCACCGCGTCCTTGATCCGCAGGACGAGCGCCGGGTCCGCCCCCGGCAGCGTGCCGCCCCCCTTGCCGAGGCTCGCGTTCGCAATGATCTGCGTCTTCGCGGCGTCCGGCAGCGGCAGGCCATTGACGGCGCTCACAACATGGGCGTGCGAGCGGTTCGCGAAGATCGCACCCAGGAGCGCGATACCAAAGACGCCGCCCAGTTGCCTGGTCATATTGAGGATGCCACTCGCGACACCCGCCTTCGTCCGCTCGACCGCATCCATTGCAACAGCGGACAAGGGCGACATCGCGAAACCGATACCGATGCCGATCATCAGAAAGGAGGGCAACAGGTCGGTGTACGGCGAGTGCGCCGTGAGCCGGAAGAAGTAGAGCAGCAGACCGAGGCCAACGAGCACGAGGCCGCTAAAGATGATTGGCCGCCCGCCGAAGCGCCCGGTCAGTTTGCCGCCAAGTGGCGCGCTGAACATGATCAGCCCCGTCGTCGGGAGCGTGCGCAGGCCAGATTGGATCGCCGAATAGCCGAGGACGTTCTGCATGTAGAGCGTCAGGAAGAAGATCGTGCCGAACATGCCGAAGGAGAGGACGAAGGAGATCACATTCGTCGCCGTGAACGTCGCGGAGCGGAACATCCCGAAATCCACCATCGGGTGCGCCTGCCGGTTCTCAACGAGGGCGAAGAGCAGCAGTAAGATGACCGCCGCCGCGAAGAGGCCGAGAATCCGCCCGCTCGCCCAACCCCATCCCTGCCCCTCGATCAGCGCCAGCGTGAGGGCGAAGATGCCGGGAGTCAGCGTTGCGACACCGAGATAATCCACCGAGCGTGCGGCGTCCGGGTCCGACGATTCCCGGACGACGCGCGCGCCGACCAGGAAGGCGACGATGCCGATGGGGATGTTGACGAAGAAGATCGCCTGCCAGTTGACGTACTCGACGAGCGCGCCGCCGACAATCGGGCCGGCCGCGAGCGCGAGGCCGGAGATGCCCGCCCAGATGCCGATCGCCTGCGCCCGCTCCTTGCCGTGGAAGGTGGACGTAATGATCGAGAGCGTGCCCGGCATCATGATCGAGCCGCCGACCCCTTGCAGGACGCGGAAGAAGATCAGCATGCCGAGGTTCGGCGCGATGCCGCATGCAAACGAGGCGGCGGTGAAAATCGTCAGGCCGATCAAAAAGACCCGCTTGCGCCCGAAGACATCCCCGAGTTTTCCCATCGTCACCATCAGGACGGCGAGCGAGAGCGTATAGCCATTGACGATCCATTCGAGCGCGGACGTCGTCGCGCCGAACTTCTGCTGAATCGTCGGCAACGCAACGTTCACAACCGTGTTGTCAAGCATCATCATAAAAAGCGCGAAACACATCGCCCCGAGCGTCAGCCATTTGGAGCGAGTCTCCTCCTGTGCCGCGGTGCGGGGAATCGGTGCGACTGCTGTTGCCATCTGTTCCTCCCATAATTATGTGTCACCACACCCTATGCGTCGGTGGTACGCTCATTGTGCCAGCAGGCAGCACGCGTCACATTGGCCGCATGAACGGTTTTTTCGCCACTACGCGGAGGGGGATATATCCCCGCCGAATGGAGGGGGCATTCATCGTTCGGGTGGGGCGCCAGCGTCGAACTCGACCGCAACCGGGGGGCGAACCAGCACATCAATCGCCAGCCAGAGGCTCCGGACATGGCGGAAGCAAAGGAGCGGCAGGGCGATAGCGAAGAGGAAGCCGAGGCCGATCTCCAGCGCGATCGCGTGCGGCCGCAGGTACGCGAGCGGCGCGATGATGAAGATGATCGGCAGGCTCGCGATTGCGTAGTTGATGACGGCGGTGTTCGTGAAATAGCCCACTTCGCGCTCGAAGTGAAAGCCGCAGTGCGCACACCGCTCCAGCATCGTCATCCGCCGGAAGAGCCGCCCCTGTCCGCAGACCGGGCAGCGCAGCCGGAGGGCGCGGTGCAGTGCCGCCCTCCCGGATAGTCGTGATCGCGGCGGAACAGCGCGGGGTTCCATGTGAAACATATTCCTTACGATGAATGGACTTCCCGCGCGAGGCCATTGCGGACGGCGTAGACGGCAGCCTGCGTGCGATCGGCGAGTTCCAGTTTGCCGAGGATGTTCGCGACATGCCCCTTCACCGTCGTCTCGCTGATCGAGAGTTCCCGCGCGATCTGCTTGTTGCTCTGCCCCTCGGCGAGGAGGGCGATCACCTCTCGCTCGCGGTCGGTGAGGATGGGGGCAGGTTCCGGGATGGGCCGCGGGCGGGTGGCGAGGCCCATCAGCATCCGCGCCGCGTCCGGATGCAGTTGCGGTTCGCCCCGCGCCGCGCCGCGCACTGCCTTGATGAGATCGTCCGCCTCGACTTCTTTAAGTATGAAGCCGACTGCGCCCGCCTGAATTGCCTCCGCGACGCGCCGGTCATCCAGAAATGTCGTGAGGACGAGCACCTGCGTTGCGGGATGCGCGGCCTTGATCGCGACGGTCGCTGCGATCCCGTCCATCTCCGGCATCAGCAAGTCCATCAGCACGACGTCCGGCGCGAGGGTCGCGGCGAGCGCCACCGCCTCACGCCCATTCTGCGCCTCCCCGACCAGCTCCATATCCGGCTGGACGAGAAGGAACATCCGCAACCCCTGCCGCACGACGCTGTGATCGTCCGCGACGATCACGCGAATCTTCTTCTCCTCAGTTTGGGCCGTACTGCTCATCCTCTATCCTCATACGAGCCGCAATTGCGCGGCGGGGATCGCGACGCGAACGGTGATCGTCGTGCCCGCGCCCGGCGCGCTTTCGATTTGGAGCAGGCCGCCAATGCGCTCGACGCGCTCCCGCATTCCCGGCAGGCCGAGGTGACCCGGTTGCGGCTGATGCCCCGCCTGGTCGAAACCCCGGCCATCATCCCATACGGTCAGTGTGGCAGCCCCATCGCGGATGTCAAGCGCGACGGCGATCTCCTTCGCGTGCGCGTGCTTGAGCGCATTGCTAACCGCCTCGCTCGCCACCCGAAACAGCGCTTCCTCGACCGGAAGGGATAGCCGCTCGACCTCGCTTGTGGAGGCGAAGGTGAGCGATGGGCCATCGCGCCGCTGTAAGGATTCAATATGTCGCCTGAGCGCCTCGACCACCCCTTCCTCTTCCAGCGCGACGGGCCGCAACTGGAAAAGGAGGGCGCGCATCTCTGCCAGCGCCTCCTTCGAGAGCCGCCGCAGCTCGTCCAGGCTCCGCGCCGCCTCTTCCGGCTGCACGCTCCAGAGGGCGGGGAGGACCTGCGCGAGGAGGCTCATCGAGAAGAGCGACTGCGTGACACTATCATGCAGATCCCGCGCAAGGCGATGTCGCTCCTCCAACGCTGCCGCCTGCTGCGCCTGCTCGTACAAGAGCGCATTATGCATGGCGACGGCGGCATGATCCGCGAAGGTGGAAATGAGCTGCAACTCGCTCGCGCTTGGATTGATCGGGTGATCGTACACGAGCATCAGCACCGCGTTGTGCGCGCCCTGATAGCCGAACGGCACGGCGATGAACGCCTGTGCGTTGAATGCCTCAAACGCCCCCCTTTGTGCCTCCTCCGCGAACTTTTCCCGCCACCACGGCATTCCCGTCGCGTCTTCATGATTGCGGATAATGAGCGGCTCCCGCTGCTGGATAGCGTAGAGCGCCGGGCCATGCCGGAGGATCGCGATATCCGAGAAGGGAAAGTGATCCAGGCCATAGATCGCGCGCGGGATTGTCGCATCGCCGCTCGTGCTCAATTCGAGCAGGCCACAGACGCGCGCGCCCGTCACCCGCGCCGCCTGCTCGACGATCATGTTGAGCACGTCCGCGCGGTCGAGACTGGAGTTGAGCAGCGCGGCGGTTTGGTGGAGGGCGGTCATTTCCGCCAGTTGCCGCTCAGTCTCCGCGTAGAGGGTACTGGTCTGCACCGCGATGGCGGCGTGATCGGTGATGGTCATGATCCGCTGCATCATCGCATCGGTCGGCGGTTCCTGCTGCGCGAAATAGCACGTGAGCGAGCCAATCGTTGCGCCCTTCGCAACCAGCGGCACAGCGACGATGGACCCCCACCCATCGGCAATAGCGACCGCGCGCGCCGCGTGCGCCCCCTCCGGCGCTTCATCGGGAATGGTCATGATATTCCGGTAGACGGGGATACCATCGCGGAAGGCGAGCGTGGTGGGCGGTTGGATCTCGTCCGGAAGGCGCGGGGCGATACGCATGAATTCGTTGATCGTCACGGCGTAAGTCTCCGGCAGGCCGAACTGCCCCATCAACTGTAGTTGACCGAGGGCGTTCGGCAGGAAGATCGCCGCCGCGCGGCTGTCAAGCAATTGCGCCGTCCGTTCCGCAATCGCCGCCAACGTCGCGTCGAGTGAGGTCGTGAGGGCGATCAGCCGCGCGATATTCGCCAGGGCCGAGAGTTCCTCCGCGCGGGTCTCACTCGTCTGGTAGAGCGGTCCCGCCTCGGCATAGACGGCGGATTCGAGGGTGATATCCTGCACCGTCGTGCCGACGCCGAGCACCGCGCCATCCGCCGCCGTCCGCAGATGGCTGATGCAGCGCACGCGCCGCCCATCCGCCGGGATGACACATTCCGCGATCAGGACGCCCTCCGCGTCCGCGAAGGCGCCCACCGGCGGTACACAGCGATCCAATTCCGGCAGCACATCCACCGGCTGCCCGACCACGTCCACATCCGGCGCGAGGCCGACAATCGTCGCCGCGACCGGGCTGATCGTCCGCACACGGTTCGCCGCATCAGTCGTAATCAGTCCGGCGCACGCCGGCTCGGTCGCCGCCCGGTCCCCAATGGCGAGCAGCGGATAGACCGTCTCGCGGAGCGCCCGGAGCATCTGCTCGTCCGTCACCGTCTCCGGCGTCGCGCCGAGGCCCGCGACCGCGCGATCGAGCGTCGCGCGGTCGAGCGTCGGCACCGCAATCGGCAGCCGCCGGACGTATTCACGATAGACTTCGTTTCCTGTCATACCGTCCACCTTGTGCCCCACCGTGTATGGTAAACCCGCCCTCTCCTCTGAACATCACACCCCGTCAGAAAATGCCGGATACGATGATTGTGTCACATCGTCCTGTTTCGGCAATATCGCATCGGTCAGCTGTCAAGCGCCTACCGCATACCATCCCGCACGAAGGCACAGAGCCAGGTGACGAGGGCTTCGATGTCCCCCAGATGGCCGGTCTCGAAGGGGCTGTGAGTGTAGCGGGCGGGGAAGGCGACCATGGCGGCGGGAATGTCCGCCTTCATGAAGGCCGCGCCGTCGCTGCCAAAGGAGCCGAAAACGGCATGCTGGATCGGGATGCCCGCCGCCGCCGCCGTTCGTTCCAGCGCGGCAGTCAGCGCGTAGTCGTAGTGGGTGAGCGCGTCTTTGTGAACGAGCAGCGGGCCATTACCGAGGCGCACGGGGATCGCGCGCTCCTCGACGCCGGGAATGTCACTCGCCAGGCCGATCTCAACGGCGATCCCCGCGTCGAACTGCTCCCTCGCCGCGAGGCCGAACGCGCCGATCAGCCCGATCTCCTCCTGAATCGTGCAGGCGAGCGTCAGTTCGCAGCCAAGTTCGTCCGTCGGCACGCGGCGCAGCACTTCGGTAATCACGGCGAGCGGCACGCGGTCGTCGAGCGCCTTACCGACGACGTGCGGGCCGAACTGCTCCGTCGTCGTCTCCCAGATGACGCGCGTACCGGGCGTGACGCCGCGCGCCAGCAGTTCGTCGCGCGTCTGGCCGGTGTCCACCCAGAAATCGTTCCACGTCAATTCTTTCGGCTCGCCGAGGGCGAACGACGCGAGATGGCCCGTCGTGCTGGCGATCACGCCGGGCAGAGAGCCGGCGCGCGCCAGCACCCGCACGCGCTGCCCAACCGTGAACCAGTTGCGTACGCTCGTCGTTCGCTGCCACGCCTGACCGTTCGCCAGCCAGAGGAAACCCGCAGGGTCTATCGCGCGGACGAGGTAGCAAAGTTCGTCGGCATGCGCGGCGAGGAGCAATTTCTTCCCCGTGCCGCCCGCCCGCGCGAGAACGTTGCCGGTGCGCGTTCGCTCGGTCCGCGCGCCCGCCTCCCGCCAGACATGCTCGATGTGGTCGAGGACGATTCCCTCCTGCCCCACCGGCCCGGCGAGTTCCGTTAATTCCTTGATGAGCGCGAACATGACACCCCCATTGATGTGATGCGATGGAAAGAGGCCATCGCGCTATCCTTCGTCCTGGCGCGCGTTGATCGCCCGCGCGAGCGCATCGAGAACCGCTCGTAACGCCTGCACGGTCGCGGGGTCCGACACCGCGCCGCTCGCATCCATCTTCGTACGGACGAGTGGCACGCTCAGTGTTGCCCCCGTCCGCAACCGCGGCGTTCACGGCGGTCAGCGTCAGCAGAAGCGATGCGTGCGCCCGCTGCCCGCCAGTGGGATAAGGCGAGGCGCTGAGCGCGGCTACCGGCTTGCCGACGAACTCACCCGAAGAGACGATCCAGTCAAAGGCGTTCTTCAGCGATCCCGGCATGCCGTACGCGTATTCGGGCGTGCAGATCAGCACACCATCGGCATCGCGGAGCATGCTACGGAACTCCGTAACAGGGGCGGGCAGGGGATCGCCATCGCGGTCCGGGCTGAAATGTGGGAGATCGCCCAACCCATCGTAGAGGGTGCAATCCATATCCTCGGAGGCAAGTGCAGCAATCGCGCGAACGAGCGTCGTAATCGTCCCGGTGGCTTGCAGGCTCCCCGAAATCGCCAGGATTTGCATGATCGGTTCCCTTTGTGCTGACCTCCCCTCTCCTTTGCTGTCAAGCAAAGGAGAGGGGCCGGGGGTTGAGGTTCCCTACGCGTTCGTCAGATCAATCACCGACCGCAAGGTCTCACCGCGCTCCATCGCGTGGAAGGCTTCTTCGGTATCTTCCAGACGGATCATCTGAGTGACGACTTCATCGAGTTTCAGTTGACCCTGCTGATACCAGGCGGCGAGCAGTGGGAAATCGCGCGTCGGCAAGCAGTTGCCGTACCACGAGACGACGGTGTTCCCACCGAGGTCGAAAAAATGCTGGAGGTCGAGGTTGAGTTTCGGGCCGGGGCCGGGTACGCCGATGAAGACGCAGGTGCCGGCGAGATCGCGGCAGAAAAGCGCCTGCTCCAGCGTTTCAGGTCGTCCGACCGCCTCGAAG
>JAICJW010000161.1 GCA_025928215.1 Chloroflexia bacterium
CGGTCGGCTATTATGGCGGCCTGGCACTCGCGGTTGGTTTTGGCATGATTGAACCACCGTTCGGCGTGTTTATCGCCGCCGTTCCCTTCTTCAAGATGCTCAACCGGCCAAAAGCGTCACATCCGGTGCGGCTGGTTTCGCAATTGCTCGAAGTTAAATGTGGACGAGACAAACCAGAGTCCCTTGAGCGTTCGTCTCAGTATGATGCTGCGGCAACTGCTCCCGCTCGCCGCGACGGGCGGCGCGTTGGTTGTCGGTTCTGGAGTGATGCGCGGCCAATCGCTCCTCTCGCAACTCGCGATTGGCGGCAGCATCGCCGTTGCTGCCGTGCCGGAAGGATTGCCGCTCCTCGCCGGGGTTGGCGAGGCAGCGGTCGCACGGCGGCTGGCCAGCCGTAACGCGCTCGTGCGGCGACTGGCGGCGGTCGAGGCGCTTGGGAGGGTGGACATCGCCTGCACGGATAAGACGGGCACGCTCACCGAAGGCCGCCTCGCCCTTCGTCTCGTTGCCGACACCGCGACCGAGGCGGAACTGCCGACGCCGCTCTCGCCCGCGCTCCGTGCGGTGTTGCTCGCCGCTGCCCTCGCCAGCCCCCATCCGGCAGCCGGTGACGCGGCTGCCCATCCGACCGATGTCGCGGTCATTCGGGGCGCGCAGGAGGCCGGGCTAGACGGAGAACTAGGCGCTGAGCGGGAGCGCGAGGCGCCATTCGATCCGGCGCGCTCCTTTCACGCGACGGTGGCGCAAGGTCATCTGTACGTCAAAGGTGCGGCGGAAACGCTCGCCCCATGATGCGACCGCGTGCGCTGCGGAAACAGGGATGAACCGCTCGATGCGGCGGGCCGGGACGCGCTCCTCCGCCGCGCCGAACATCTCGCTGGGCGGGGATTGCGAGTGCTGATGGTCGCGGAAGGTTCGCCCCAGGGGGACACCGGCAACCCCGTTGCATTGGTGGCGCTCGTCTTCGTCGGCATCGCCGACCCGCTCCGCCCGAATGTGTGTGACGCCGTCCGCCGCTGCCACGAAGCCGGTATCCGCGTCGTCATGCTCACTGGCGACTCCCCCGCGACAGCGCGGGCAATCGCGCGCGAAGCGGGCTTACTTATCGGCCACGGCGAAGGCGATATTCTGACAGGTGATGAGATCGCCGCCCTGGAGAATGGCGATCTCGACCGACAGCTGGAGCGCGCCGTGGTCATTGCGCGCGTCACGCCGCTGGACAAGGTGCGCATTGTGGAAAGCCTCCAACGCCACAGGCATACCGTCGCGATGACGGGTGACGGAGTGAATGACGCGCCCGCCCTCCGGCTCGCCGATGTCGGCGTCGCGATGGGACGCGGCGGCACGGAAGTCGCGCGGCAGGCGGCGGATGTCGTACTCGCCGACGACGATTTCGCGACACTTGTTGAGGCATTGGTCGAGGGGCGCAGTTTCTGGCGAAACATCCGGCGCGCCCTCGGCCTCCTGCTCGGCGGCAACCTCGGCGAACTCGGTCTCGTTGTCGGCGCGAGTGTGATGGGCTTTCCCGCCCCGCTGATTACCCGCCAGATCCTCGCGGTTAACCTGATTACCGATGCGCTGCCAGCGCTCTCCGTCGCCTTACAACCGCCTGAAAACCGTCACCTCGCGGGCCTCGCACGCGAAGGCACAACGGCGCTCGACGCGCCGTTACGGCGGGATGTCATCCGGCGCGGCGGGGTGACAGCGCTCCCGGCCCTCGCCGCGTACCTCATCGCGCAGGGAGTGAGTGGGCTGCCCCAAGCGCGCGCCGTTGCCTTTGCCAGTATCGTCGCCACGCAGCTGGCACAAACCCTCGATGCGGGCCGGGCGGAAGGGACGCTGACCCGCCCGGTGCTGGCCGCTGTCACCGGCTCCGCCGGGTTGCTCGTCGCCGCGCTGACCATCGCGCCGCTCCGCAGTGTCCTGAGCCTGACGGCGCTCACCCCATTCGGCTGGGCGCTCGTCGCGGGTGGGGCGGCGGCAGCGGTGCTCCTCAGTCGCCTGTTCGCGCTGCCTGATGTGCGCGACAGTAGCGGGACGCGACTCCTTCCGGCGATACCGTCAGGCCCTCTCTCCGCTCGCCTCTGATCCCTCGTGCAGCGCCATCTGGAGGAGTTGCGCGAGATGCAGCGCACGCCGGTCGGTCGTCTGGGCGATCTGCTCGCGGCAACTGAAACCATCCGCGACGACCAGCGTCTCTGGCGCGGCAGCGCGCACGGCGGGAAGCAGCACGCGCTCGCCCGCCTTGATCGAAACATCGTAGTGGTCGCCGCGCTCGAAGCCGAAGGCGCCCGCCATGCCGCAGCAGCCGGAGGCGAGCACATCGTACTCCAGCCCCAGCCCGTCGAGAATTTTCTCCTCGGCGGCCATCGTCATAATCGCCTTGTGGTGGCAATGCCCATGAACGACCGCCTTGCGGCGCAGTTTCGGCGGCGTATAGCCCTCGTTGACGAGAAATTCACTGAGCAGGAAGGTCTGCTGGCTCAACCGCTTCGCGTCCGTGTCGTCGGGGAAGAGGCCGAGCAGTTCGTCACGGAAGACGGCGACGCAACTCGGCTCCAATCCGATCACCGGGATACCGGCGGCGATCTGCGGCCGTAGCGTGTCGAGAATCTGCCGCAGCAGCCTCTCGGCCCGGTCGAGCATCCCCCAGTCATAGAGCGGGCGGCCGCAGCAGAGCGGCCGTTCCGGGATGGTGACGCGATAGCCCGCCGCTTCCAACACCTCGACCGCCGCCTGTGCCGTCTGGGGATGGAAGTGATTATTGAAGGTGTCGGGCCAGAGGATGACCTCCCGCTTGCCGTCGTTGCGCGGCCCGCGCGCCCGGAACCAGTCGGTGAAGGTCTGCGACGCGAAGGCGGGAATCCGGCGGCTGGGCGCGATGCCGCCCAGCGCTTTGGCGAGCATGCGAAGGAGCGGCGTCTGCGTGGCGACGTTGACGACCCGCGGCATGCGCGCGGCGAGGCGCGCCCACCAGTAGATCAACCCCATCGAGTAGGCGGCGAGCGGGCGGCGGCGATGGTCGTAGTAATGCGAGAGGAATTCGGCCTTGTAGGTCGCCATGTCCACATTGACCGGGCAGTCGTGCTTGCACCCCTTGCAGGCGAGGCAGAGGTCGAGCGCCTCATGGACCTTCTCCTCGCGCCAGCCATGCGTGAGCGGATCGCCCTGAAGCATCTCGAAGAGCAAGCGGGCGCGGCCCCGCGTCGAGTGCTCTTCCTCATGCGTCACCATGTAACTGGGGCACATCGTCTCGTCGCCCGCGTTGTCGCTCCCCTCCCGGCGGCACTTGCCGACTCCGGCGCAGCGGAGCGTGGCACCGGCGAAACTGCCATGATCCTCCGGGAACTTGAAGTGGGTATGGACGGGGATCGGGTGATAGTCCGTGCCGAGGCGCAGGTTCTCCGTTGGCTGATACGGGTCAACGACCTTGCCGGGGTTCATCTTGTTGTCGGGGTCCCAGATCGCCTTAAATTCCCGGAAGGCCTGCACCAATTCGTCCCCGTACATCTTCGGCAACAGGGCGGCCTTCGCCTGGCCATCGCCGTGCTCGCCGGAGATCGAGCCGCCATAGCGGACGACGAGATCAGCCGCATCATCGAGGAAGGCGCGGAAGGTGGCGATACCGCGCGCCGTTTCGAGGTCAAAATCTATCCGCACATGGATGCACCCCTGCCCGAAATGGCCATAGAAGGAGCAGTCGTAATCGTACCGCTCAAAGAGCGCGCGCAGGTCGCGCAGGTACGCGCCGACCTTCTCCGGCGGCACGGCGGAATCCTCCCAGCCCGGCCAGGTAAGCGGCAAGCCCGGCACAAGGGCCGTCGCACCGAGCGCGGATTCGCGGACCAACCAGACCTTCCCTGCCTCGGTGGGGTCATCGAAGCACTTGATCGTTGGGGCTTGATCGCCCTGCTTCAAGGCATCCATCAGGGCATGCGCCTTGTCGATCGCTTCCTCCTTCGTCTCGCCGCCGAACTCGACGAGGAGCCAGCCGCCGCCGTCGGGGAGCAGTCGCACGTCGTCCGGGTGCAATCCCTTCTTCTTCATTGCGTCAATCATCCGGTCGTCGAACCCTTCCAGCCCGATCGGTTTGTGCGCCATGATTTCCGGGACGTGATCCCCGGCGGTGTAGACATCGGGATAGCCGAGGACGACGAGCGCGCGTGCCGGCGGGCTACTGACGAGGCGCACCGTCGCTTCGAGCACCGTGACGCACGTCCCCTCCGTGCCGACGAGGGCGCGGGCAACGTGGAAGCCGTTCTCCGGCAGCAGTTGTTCGAGGCCGTAGCCGGAGACACGGCGGGGAATGTCCGGGAAGCGGGCGCGGATCTGATCGCCGTATCGGTCCACCAGCGCCTTCAGCCCGGCATAGATTGCGCCGCGCCGCCCGCCCTCGGCGATGATCCGTGCCAATTCCTCCGCGCTCGTCCGGCCAACGCGCATGCGCAGGCCGTCGTAGGTGAGGATTTCCAGTTCCTCGATATTGTCGTCCGTCTTGCCCGCCATGATCGAATGGACGCCGCAGGAGTTATTGCCGATTATGCCGCCGAGCGTGCAGTGGTCGTGCGTCGCGGGATCGGGGCCGAACGTCAGGTGATGCCGCTCCGCCGCGTCCCGCAAGTTGTCCAGCACGACGCCGGGCAGCACGCGCGCCTCTTTCTTCTCCGGGTCGAGTGAGACGACGCGGTCCATGTACTTCGAGAAATCGAGTACGACCGCGACATTGCACGTCTGCCCGGCGAGGCTCGTCCCGCCGCCCCGCGCGAGCACCGGCGCGCCGTGACGGCGGCAGAGGGCGACGGTTTCGATCACGTCGTCCTTCGTGCGTGGCAGGACGACGCCTATCGGCACCTGGCGGTAGTTCGAGGAATCCGTCGCGTAGAGCGCGCGGTCGCCGTCATCGAAGCGTACCTCGCCCTCGATGCGCAGACGTAACTGAGCGGCGAGGGTGTCGCGATCGAGATGTACCGGCGTTCTGCTCCCGTTTCGCATCGCGCGTTCCTCCTTCGTAGGCCCATGCGGGTGTCGTCATTCTCTGTCGTGTTGGTGGAGGCGAAACGCCGCGAGCGGCCACCAGAAATTGCCTGCGCAGATTGCATGCCATTTCACAAGCGGATAGCGTAAGTGACACGGTGGAAATCGGTTTCCCGCGCTCCCTACGCGCGATGCTCTAGGGTGCTTCGCCCTGGATGTGACCGCACGATGGGCAGCCTGTGACTATTTCGTGACATTTCGCCGCATCCGTTCGTGATTTTTGCGGCTCATCATTGGGATACGCCGCCGGAAATGGCCCGGCATACGGCGGACGGGCGCGTTGCATGCGACGAAGAGAGGAAACGAGGAAGCATGACAGAGGTGATGCAGCGACAGGTGCGAAGCCGCCCACGGGGGCGGTGGCAGCTCTCACCACCATGGCGCAAGCTGCTCGTGGCTATGCATATCATCGTTTCGGTGGGATTGCTCGGCGCTGACGCGGCGGTGCTCCTGCTCTCCATCGCCGGAGCGCGCGGTTCGGACCCACGGACGGTGTATCCGGCAGCACTTCTGATCGGGGGCACACTGCTCGTGCCACTGGCCGCCCTCGCCCTCATCACCGGCCTTGCTCTGGGTCTGCTCACACCATGGGGAGTCGTACAATACTGGTGGGTAACGATCAAGCTCGCGCTCACCGCCATGGGGATCGTGCTGGCGCTGCTCGTACTCATACCTGCGCTCCGTGCGGCTGCCGATGCATCCACCGCTGTGGCTCGCGCACCGCTACCGCCCGCCGACCGGATCGGATTAGTCAAGGATGCGTCGGGTGCCTCCACCGTCCTCATCCTGACCATCCTGCTTGCCGTCTACAAGCCCTTCGGCCGCCTGCGTAATCGCCACCCCGGGCAGCCCGAACGAAGTCGCGGATTCAACCCGCGATGAACGGAAGGAAACCGATGACGCATCGAAGCGAAGGAACGGCAATCAATCAGGAGGATCATCACATGGAAGACCATCTGAAGGAATTGGGGCAGGAGTGGGCCACTGCCGAGCGACACGGCGATACCGCGGCTCTCACCCACATCCTCGCGAACGACTTCGTCGGCATCGGGCCGCGCGGCTTCATGCTGACGAAGGAACAATGGCTGGCGCGCTACCAGTCCGGCGACCTGCGACACGAAGCCTTCACCTGGGACGATGTGCGCGTGCGCCTCTACGGCGATGCAGCGGTCGCGACGGGCCGCCAGACGCAGCAGGGGAAGTACAAGGATCACGACATTGCGGGCCAGTTTCGCGTTACGCAGGTCTTTGTGAGGCAGGGCGGGAACTGGCTGCTGGCCGCCCTGCATCTCAGCGACATCGCGCAAGGAGGAAGATAATGGCACATCACCCGTTCCGGTTCGGCGTCGTGGCCGCGCATGCGCGCTCGGGTGAGGAATGGGCGGCGAAGGCCCGCCACATCGAGGCGCTCGGCTACGCGACGCTCGTCATTCCGGATAACCTTCAGCACACCCTCGCCCCGCTGCCCGCGCTCGCCGTCGCCGCGACGGCCACGCGCACGCTCCGCGTCGGCACGTATGTGCTCGCCAACGACTATCGCAATCCCGTCATGCTCGCCAAGGATGCCGCCACGCTCGATCTGCTCAGCGGCGGTCGCTTCGAACTCGGCATCGGCGCGGGCCGGCCGACCGCCGCCACCGAGAGCCGGATGCTCGGCGTCCCCTTCGAGGCAGGCGGCGTTCGCCTCGCGCGGCTGGCCGAATCGCTCGCCATCATTAAGCCGCTCCTCGCGGGGCAGCGTGTGACCGCGACCGGGCCGCAGTACGGCGCGGCGGACGCGGAGATCTCCCCGCTCCCCATCCAGCAGCCCCGACTGCCAATCCTCATTGCGGGGAGCGGCCCGCGCCTGCTCGCACTGGCCGCGCGCGAGGCGGACATCGTCGCGCTCGGCGTCGGCCCGGAGGCGAACGAAGCCGTGGTAGCGGAGAAAATCGCCCTGCTGCGCGAGGCGGCAGGGGAGCGATTCGGGCAATTGGAGATCAACATCAACCTGATGATGGTGGGGGAGCAGATGCCCCGGTGGATCGCGGCGCAATTCGGCGCAAACGCGGGGCAACTCGCCCGCTCCGGTGCAATCCCCGTACTCACAGGAACGACCGACGCAATGTGCGAGACCCTTGAGCAGCGGCGCGAAACCCTCGGCATCTCCTACATCATGGTCTCGGATGGACTGTTGGAGGCGCTCGCGCCCGTCGTCGAGCGATTAGCGGGCCGCTAACAAACGGCATGACAAATGTCATCACGAACCGATGAGCCGCCGCACTTCCCGCGACGGCGGTCCGCACCTACGCTGGAATCAGTGGACGCACACGAGCCGTCCATGAAAGAGCGAGGGAGACCCGATGAACGATATGAGCCAATCCCGACTGGCAGCGGCAGGAGGTCGCTGGCAGCGCCGCTGCCATACGACCCGCACGCAACGCCGCTGAGGCTATACTCTAAATGGCGCGCGGGGTGCGTGAACGCCGCATCGGGAGTGGGCGCATGGATAGGCAGGCGATAGCGCCGTGGAACGAGGGCGATCCACTGGAGGCTCCGGGGGGTGCGGTCTACCGTGTCCTCCCGCGCGGCATCTGGCGATTGTTCAGCGCCGTCTGGCTCTTCTTCTTTCTCTTCCCGATCTTCGCGTTGCCGCGCACGCACCCGGCGGCGGGGCAGTTGCTCATCGTCGTGACGGGGACGGCAATGATCGTCGGTATCTATCTCTGGCTGATGCTGCGCCGCCCGTTCCCGGACACAGCAGCCGTGCCACCGGCGCGCTGGTTGCCCCCGGCACTCCTCGCCCTCCTCACTGCCTGGGTCATCGTCCTCGCCCGGACCGAAAGCAAGGATTGGTACTGGTTCTTCACCTACGCCGGGCTTGCCGCCGGTGTAGCGTTCCCGGCGCGGCGGGCAATCGGGATAATCGTCGGCCTGATGGTTGTGACGGCCATCGTCGGCGTGATGACCGTCGGCTGGCTGCAAACGGGGCGGATCGTCTTCCTGGTCGCGGCGGGTGGGTTCGGCATGATCGGCGTGGGCCGTCTCCTCATTACCATTCACGCGTTGCGCGCGGCACAGGCGGAGATCGCCCGCCTCGCGGTGGCGGAGGAACGCCTCCGCTTCGCGCGCGATCTGCACGATCTGCTCGGCCACAGCCTCTCCGTTATCGCCATCAAGACAGCCCTCGCCCATCGCCTGCTGCCTGACGCTCCGGAACGGGCGATGCGTGAAATGGACGATGTGCAAACCGTGACGCAAGATGCGCTACGGGAGGTGCGCGACGCGGTAACGGGCTACCGTCAACCGACGTTGATGGCGGAACTCGCCAACGCGCGGGAAATCCTCGCGGCGGCGGGCATCGCCTATCAGTGTGAAGATAATGTGGGGACGCTGCCACCCGCCATCGAGTCCGTCCTGGCGTGGACGGTGCGCGAGGGAGTGACGAATATCGTCCGGCACAGCCGCGCGCGCCATGCCACGATCTGTATCCGGCACGAGCATGACACGGTGCGCGCCGACATCAGCGACGATGGCGAAGGAAAAGCGTCGGACGCGCCCGCGTCACCGAGCGGCAGCGGCAGCGGTCTGCGCGGCCTCGCGGAGCGCGCCGCCGCTGTCGGCGGCCAGATCGAGGCGCACTCCCGCCCGACCGGAGGATTCCGCCTCGCGGCCACGCTGCCGCTCAACGACGAAGGACTGAGGGCGAAGGACTGAGAACTGAGTGGGGATGGCCAAGGCATCCATGATAGACAGCGAGGGGCGCGACATGGAGGAGGAACAACACTGCGAGAACAGCAGGGCGCGGACGCAAGACTCTCAGTCCTCAGTCCTTCGCCCTCAGTCCTTCCCCAGGATTCGCGTGCTGCTGGCGGAAAATCAGGCGATGATCCGGGGCGCGCTGGCGGCGCTCCTCGCTCTGGAAACGGATATCACGGTCGTTGCTGAAGTCGCACGGGGAGACGAAGTGGTGGCGCGGGCGCTCGCGACGCGACCGGATGTGGCGCTGCTGGACATCGAGATGCCCGGTTGTGATGGAATTACGGCCGCCGCCGCGCTGCATGAGCAATTACCCTCCTGCCGCGTGCTAATGCTCACGACCTTCGGGCGACCCGGCTACCTCCGGCGGGCGATGGAGAGCAAGGCGGTCGGCTTTCTCGTCAAGGATGCGCCGCCCCACCAACTCGCCGGGGCGATCCGGCGGGCGATGGCGGGCGAGCGCGTCATTGATCCCGCCCTCGCCGCCGCCGCCCTGAGCGCGAGGCCAAGCCCGCTCACCGAGCGCGAGCGGCAACTGCTGCGCCTCGCGGCGTCGGGGTCGAGCGCCGCCGAGATC
>JAICJW010000102.1 GCA_025928215.1 Chloroflexia bacterium
ATCCGGTTGTAGACCGTCTCCGGGTTGGCGGTGACGACGACCCGGCCATAATCCTGCCGCAGTGTTATGGCCGCATTCTTGTCAAAGTATTGCGAGGCGCGCAGCCGTTCGAACATCACCTCGGTGTTGGCGGAGAGTTCGACGAGGGAACCATCGAACAATGAGACCGTAATTTGTGTGTCATCGCCGGTGCGGATCGTATCGCCTTCGTTGATGCTGCCGCCATTCGCGATGTCATACCAGTACGATTGCTGCCGCGCGCGCGCCTGCGCCACCTGCGCCTGACTGCCGGTAATGATCTGACCGACCGTCCCGCCGCGCGGCTTCGTCGCGTTCGCCCGGTAGGTGGTGAAGCCCGCCGTCAGGCCCGTTGCCAAAAGCGCGAAGCAGGCGAAACTGACAAGCAGCACGCGCCACGCGCTCCGCATTTGGGCGTGCGCGGAGCGCGGCACCGGCGCGAGCGGCGCCGGCGAACCTTTCGCGAGTGGTGACGTTCCGTGATTCGTGGCCATAACCCCATTTCCGATAGCACGGCCCACCGTACGTATACGCGCACCTCACGCTATTGTACGGAGCATACCGGGCATGGTCAAACCGTCTACCGCCGACCGCGACTGGCGACAAACTGCGCGCGGGCATCCCCCGCCGCCGTCCGATCCGCTGTCCGGTAACGCGCGCGAAACGCCGCGTGCCGCGCTGTGAACGAACCATCGGGGATCGCACCGCGAATTTCCTCCATCTGCCGGAGGATGAACCAGAGATTGTGGATCGTCGCCAGCCGGTACCAGAGCAACTCTTTCGTCCGATAGAGATGATGCAGATACGCGGCGGAGAACTGGCGGCACGTCGGGCAGCCGCAGGTCGCGTCGAACGCCGCGTGCAAATCGCGATAGCGGGCGTTACCGATGCTCATCCGCCCTTCCGGCGTATACAGCCCGCCGTGGCGTGCCACCCGCGCGGGCAGGACGCAATCGAACATGTCCACGCCACGGGCGACACACGCCCAGAGGTCTTCCGGCGCGCCGACGCCCATCAGATAGCGAGGGCGGTCAGCGGGCAACTGCTCCGTCGTCGCGGCGAGCGTCGCGTCCATCTCCGCTTTCGTCTCGCCGACGCTCAAGCCACCGATCGCGATGCCCGGCACATCACACTGCGCGGCGAACGCGGCCCCCTCGCGGCGGAGTGCGTGACTGAGGCCACCCTGCACGATCGCGAAGAGCGCCTGATCGTCGCGCCGTTTGGCGGAGAGCGCCCGCTCCAACCAACGCTGCGTTCGATAGAGCGCGTCGCGCACGGTCGCATCGGCGGCGGGGAGCGCGACACATTCGTCGAGCGGCATGATGATATCCGCCCCCAGCGCCTCCTCCAGCGCGATGACGCTTTCCGGCGTGAAGCGGTGTAGGCTGCCATCGAGATGGGAACGAAAGGTCACGCCATCGTCGTCAACCGTCCGGCGCGCGCCGAGGCTGAAAACCTGAAACCCCCCGCTATCGGTGAGGATCGGGCCATCCCAGGCCATGAAGCGATGCAACCCGCCCGCTGCCGTGACCACCGCCGCGCCGGGGCGGAGGCTGAGATGATAGGTGTTTGACAGAATAATCTGCGCGCGGACCGCGTGCAGATCGTCCGGGTCGAGCGCCTTTACCGTCGCCTGCGTACCTACCGGCATGAACGCCGGTGTCTGGACAGCACCGTGCGGTGTCGTGAAGCGTCCGGCACGCGCGCCTGTCTCTCCGTCTACTGCTTCGATGGTGAACGCGAACGGCTCAGGCATGCGCGTATACTATCCGTGGCATGGAATGCCGCAGGGGGAGAAATGCATGGCAGAGACGACAGCGCATCGCCCGGCACTGGTCCGCACGCGCTACGCGGAGACCGATCAAATGGGCTTCATCTATCACAGCAACTTCTTTGCCTACTTCGAGATTGGCCGCTGCGAACTCGTCCGCGCCACGGGGATGACGTACGCGGACCTCGAAATGAATGGTATCCAGATGCCGCTCAAGGAGTGCGGCGCGCAGTTCCGCCGTGCCGCAAAATACGACGATTTGCTCGCCATCAGCACGCGCGTCGAGGTGCTGACCGGCGTGCGCATCCGCTTCGGCTATCAGGTCCATCGCATCGCGGCGGGCGCGGCAACGCATCTGGCGGAGGGGTTCACCGATCATCTCTTCATTGACCGTTCGGGACGCCCGACCCGCGTCCACAAACGCCCGGAGGTCTGGCCCGCGTTGGAGCGACTGCTCGCGCTCGACACCTTCCCGGCACTCGACCCCGATGCCCTGGCGGCGACTGCCGACGCACTGCTACGCTGATTTCCGGCGGCTGTACTTGCTGCCGGAGACGCTGCCACCGACAACTTTCCGGTGTCCATTCGTCGCGGTCGCAGGCGCGGTCGAAACGGTGGTTACGGGCTCCGGCGTGGCGAGGGCGTCCGTGACAATCGCCGGTTCGGCGAGGGGGGCGGCATTGAGTGTCTGCGGTTCGATTGCCGGAGCGGCCACGACGAGCGTCACGAGGTCCGCGAAGGGGTCGGCCTTCGTGGCAACCGTCGGCGCTGCCGATGCCGTCGCCGCCTCCGCTTCCCGCGCCGCCAGTGCGTCCGCATAGGGCGTCGTCACGGTGATCGGTTCCGGCGGAGCCGGTTCCAACACAGCGGTCGCCGCTTCAGTCGCTGCCGCCGGTTCGAGCGCGGCGAGGCCGGAATCACTCGACGACGTGGCGCCCGCAGCCACCGCCGCTTTGGGGCTGTCCATCTTGAAGGCATCGGTCAGGTCAAGCTGGCTGCGCAGGTCGGCTTGCGTCGCTTCCAGTTCACCGCGCAGATCACCGGCGATATTCTGGAACTCCTGCCGCAGATCGCCGGTGGCGGCATCGAACTCCTTCGTCAGTTCGCTCGTATAGCGGCGGAAATCGCGTATCGTCTTTCCGACTTGCGCGGCCATCCCCGGTATCTTGTCCGGCCCGAACATGACAATTGCGATCACGAGGATAACCATCAGTTCTGGCGCGCCGATACCGAAGAATTCCATGGTGTTCGTGTTCTCCACTCATTGAACGGGGATCAAGCCCTTGCGAAGCGACCCCTCTTCCACTCAGTATACCATTCGCGCGGTATGGCGCGCATGAGGGAGGCGGATGGTATGGCACGGATCGCGATAGATGCACGGCTGTGCGCGTACCGGCAGGGCGGTATCGCATCCTATACGCGCCATCTCGCGGCCGCCCTCGCCCCGGAGCTCGCGGCGCGCGGCCACACCCTCATTCTCGGTCATGCACGGCGCGGGCGACCGCTCCTTCCCGGTGCAGCTCCGGTGCAGCAACCCCGGCTCTGGACACCGCCGCATCACCGACGAGAGCGATACACCCTCCCGGTCGAGTTTCTGCGCGCGCATCCCGCGCTTCTGCACAGCCCGGATTTCGTCCCGATTGCCGGGCCGTGGCGGACGGCGATCACCGTGCATGATCTCGATTTCATCCGCCATCCCGACCGGCTAACACCGGATGCCCAACGATATTACGGTCAGGTCGCGGTGGCGGTTCACCGCGCCGATGCAATCATCGCCGTCTCGCACGCGACGCGCGATGATCTCGTCTCATTGCTCGGCGTGGATGCGGACACCGTGAGAGTGATCCACGAGGCCGCTGACCCACTCTTCGGGCCGCCTAAAGAAGATAGCAGCGGTGAGCCTATCCGGTATTTCCTTATGGTCGGCACGATTGAGCCACGCAAGAATCACGAGACCCTGCTCGATGCCTATGCCGTATACCGGTGTGCGGCCGCCGATCCCGCCGCGCTCATCGTTGCCGGGGCGGAGGGATGGCATGCCGACCGCACCGTCGCGCGGCTGCGGGAGGAACCGGGCGTCACCTGGCTCGGCACGGTCACACCGGAGGCGTTGGTGCCGCTGTATCATGGGGCGTTGGCACTTTTGATGCCCTCGTGGGATGAGGGTTTCGGCTTGCCGGTCATGGAGGCGATGGCGTCGGGTACGCCGGTGGCGATCAGCACGGCGCGCGCGCTCATCGAGATCGCCGGTAATGCCGCCGTCACTGCCGCGCCAGACGACACGCGCGCCTGGGTGACGGCAATGCACAGACTGGATGAAACGTCGCTCCGCGCGGATTTGCGGGAGCGGGGCTATGGGCAGTCCGCGCGGTATTCGTGGGAACGGGCGGCGCGCGAAACGGCGGACGTCTACGACCGGCTGCTTGCGCGACCGCATGGGACGATGGGGCGAAGGAGGAAACGTGCCAATTGACGCGCTGATCGTCGGCCTCGGCAATCCGGGCAAGGAGTACGAGCGCACGCGCCACAATATCGGCTTCATGGCGGTGAGCGCCTTCGCGCGCCGGAACGACATGCGTTTCAGCGGTAAACGGATGCAGGCGGAGATCGCCACCGGGCATGCGGAGGGGCTGTCGGTCGTCGTCGCCCGCCCCCAGACCTTCATGAATTCGTCCGGTACGAGTGTCGGTCAACTCGTTCATTGGTATAAGGTACCAACGCGGCGCGTCCTAATCGTCTATGACGAGGTGGATTTGCCCTTCGGCACGCTCCGCTTGCGCCCCTCCGGCAGCGCGGCGGGGCATAAGGGAATCGGCAGCATTATCATGGCGCTCGGCACGCAGGAGATACCCCGACTCCGGCTCGGCATTGGCCGCCCACCCGGCGGCGGCAAGGCGATGGGGCACGTCCTCAAACTCTTCGCGCCGAGCGAGCGAGCCGCGCTGGAAAAGGAAATTCTGCCCGCCGCCATCGAAGCGATCCGCCTCTGGCTCACCGAGGAAATGGACGAGGTGATGCGCGTCGTCAACGCGCCACGTGAATCATCCACAACCGAGCAACAACCAGCCGCACGCAGCCGGCAGGAAGGAAGCCCGCAATGAGCGAGCGCGACGCGACGATAGAAAGGATAGCCGTGATCGGTGCCGGAGCGATGGGCGCGGGCATCGCGCAAACCGCCGCCGCTGCCGGTCTCCCCGTCACGATGATTGATGTGGACGAGGCCGCGATTGCACGCGGGGCGCGCACGATCGCCGGATCGCTCGACCGGAGCGTCAAAAAGGGAACGCTCTCGTCGGACGACGCGGGTGCAATTAGCGCGCGTGTGACCGGCACGACCGATTTCGCGCGTGTCGCGGACTCTGATCTGGTGATCGAGGCGGCGTTCGAGGATGAGGCGGTGAAGCGGGACATCTTCCGTCGCCTCGACGCGGCATGTCCGCCCCCTACGATCCTCGCCTCCAACACCTCCTCGATCTCGATCACCGTGCTCGGGGCGGCGACGAACCGTCCTGACCGCGTCATCGGCATGCACTTCTTCAACCCCGTCCCGATGATGAGCCTCGTCGAAATCGTGCGCGGCGCGCGGACGAGCGACGTGACGCACGCAGCGACCGAGACACTCGCCCGCGCGCTCGGCAAGACGCCCGTTGCGGTGCGGGACTACCCCGGCTTCGTCTCGAACCGCATCCTGATGCCGATGCTCAACGAGGCGATCTTCTGTTTGATGGAGGGCGTCGCCGACCGGGACGCGATAGACACCGTGATGAAACTCGGCATGGCACACCCGATGGGGCCGCTCCAACTGGCGGACTTCATCGGCCTCGATGTCTGCCTCAGCATCATGGAAGTCCTGCATCGCGGCCTCGGTGATGACAAATATCGCCCTTGCCCCCTCCTGCGTCAGATGGTCGCGGCGGGCAAACTGGGCCGGAAGAGCGGCGATGGATTTTATTCCTATGCACCCAAATGAAGGCAATCCGGGTACACTCATTGAGATTGCGGGCACCCGTATCACCGCGAATTCGGTAAAGATTGGGAGCAACTGCGATGGAGAATCGCCCGATCCGCGTTTTGATCGCGAAGGTTGGCCTCGACGGCCACGACCGGGGCGCGAAAGTCCTCACGCGCGCGCTTCGCGACGCCGGCATGGAAGTAATCTATACCGGCTTACACCAGACACCCGAAATGGTTGTCGAGGCGGCGATGCAGGAGGATGTGGACGTGCTGGGCCTCAGCAGCCTCTCCGGCGCGCATGCGACGCTCTTTCCCCGCGTCATCGCCGGTCTGCGTGCGGTCGGCCTCGATGACATCCTGATCGTCGCGGGCGGCGTCATCCCGGCAGACGACGTGACGGCACTGAAGGAGGCAGGTGTCGCAGCGGTCTTCGGACCCGGCACCGCTCTCGCGACGAGCATCGCTTTCATCAAGGAGCACGCGCCGCGCAACCGCCGCCTCGCGAAGCCCGGCGGTGGGTCATGACCGCGCCATCGCGTCACGACATTGACGATCTGGCGGCGCGCATCAAGGCGGGCGAGCGTGTCGCCCTCGCGCGCGGCATTTCACTGATCGAATCGGGCGATCCCGAAGGTTTGGCGCTCTCGGAAGCCATCTTCGCGGACGGTGGGCGGGCGCATCTGATCGGCGTCACCGGGCCGCCCGGCGCGGGCAAAAGCACCCTCACTGATGCGCTCGTCCGCGCC
Source organism: Chloroflexia bacterium (assembly GCA_025928215.1). Taxonomy (GTDB): domain Bacteria; phylum Chloroflexota; class Chloroflexia; order Thermomicrobiales; family JALYUS01; genus JALYUS01. The sequence continues at coordinate 6,490 of JAICJW010000102.1, forward strand.
TACCGGGCGCGCGATCTGACCGTCGCCGTCCTCGCCGTTGATCCGGTCAGCCCGCGCACCGGCGGCGCGACGCTCGGCGATCGCACACGCATGATGGCTGCGTCTGCCGATCCGAAGGTCTTCATCCGTTCGAGCGCGGCGCGCGGGCAGCATGGCGGCCTCGGCCTGACGACGATGCAGACTGCCCGCCTGATGGATGTCGCCGGCTATGACCGGGTGATTATTGAGACGGTCGGCACCGGGCAGGATGGTGTGACAATCGCGACCGTCGCCGCGACGATTCTCCTCGTGCAGACCGGGCAGAATGGCGACGATGTGCAGGCGCTGAAAGCGGGCATCCTCGAAGTCGCCGATCTCTATGTTGTCAATAAGGCCGACCTGCCGGGCACGGATGCGATGGTCGCGGACTTACGTGAGGCGGCGGCAGCGGCCAATCAGCCGGATGGCTGGGCGCGGCCCGTGATCGCGACGACGGCGACCGACGGCAGCGGAATCGAAACGCTGTTGGATGCCATCGAGGCCCATCGCGCATATCTCGCATCGTCGCCCGAAGGTGAGCAGCGGGCGGCGGGGCGGCTCTGGGCGGAAGTGCAGGCGCTCGTCCATAACGAGGTGCGGGTCGCGGTGGATCGCTACATGACGGCGCCCGCGACGATGCACGCGGCGGTGCCAGCGCTCATCGCCGGCCGGTCAAACCCGATCCAGATGGCGTGCTCACTGCTCGCCGCGCGCGGCTGGACGCCCACCCGCCCCCAGTAACGTGCGTCGCTCGTGCGCGGCGGCGGATTGATTGGCGATCCGCGCGGCGGCGACACCGGCGCCGATGCCATTATCTATGTTGACGACCGTCAGCCCCGGCGCGCACGTCTGGAGCATCGCGAGGAGCGCCGCCTCGCCGTGCCCGCCCGCGCCATAACCGATCATCGTCGGCAGCCCGATCACGGGGAGGGGCAGCAATCCCGCAATGACCGATGGCAGCGCGCCGTCCATCCCCGCCGCGACGATCACCACGTCCGCGCCCCATGAAAGGACGCCGGTCAGCGGCGGAAAGAGGCGGTGCAACCCCGCGACACCGACATCGGCGACCACGCGAACGTCACAGCCCATCGCTTCCGCCATGATGCGCGCTTCATCCGCCGCCGGAAGGTCCGATGTACCGGCAGTGACGATCCCGACGTGCCCACCGGCAAACGGTTCCCTGTACGCTTCCGTTACCACGCGCGCCGTGCGCATCCCCGCGCCGATTTCGATGCGGGCATCGGGGAACTGAGAGCGGAGCACCAGCACGTCCGCCTCGCTCGCACGGCTGACGAGGACGCGCCCGCGTGCTTCGAGCAAGCCCCGCACCGCCGCAACGAGCGTATCGGGGCTTTTCCCCGGCGCATAGACCACTTCCGGCACACCGATGCGGGCTTCTCGCCCGGTATCGAGCCGGACGGGATCGGTTTCGCCCCCGGCCACTTGCTCTGCCGCACCGAGGCGCAGCGCGGCGCGCAATGCGTCGAAGGGATCAGGAGCCGCTTGGTGCATTCGATCCCCATTGTTCCCGCCGGATCAGACGGCTGACGAGCGTCGCGTAGAAATGATTGCGCGGATTGACTCGCGCCAGCGCCAGTGTGTGCCGGGACGCGCAGATATGGACGACATCACCGCTCGCGAGCGGCACGTCAATTTGCCCGTCGGAGGTCAGCACCGCCCCCTCGCGTGACGAGGCGACGAGGGTCACGCGCGCGTCGGATGAGATAATCAGCGAATCAATCGAACTGAGGTGCGGCGCAACCGGCGTGAGGATCATCGTCTGCGTCCACGGCGCGACGATCGGGCCGTGCGCGGCGAGATTGTAGGCCGTCGAACCCGTCGGCGTCGAAACGATGAAGGCGTCCGCGACGAACGTCGTCACCGGGGCATCATCCACCGCGCAGGTGACATCGAGCACGCGCGACGGCTTCGGATTGGTGACGACGGCATCGTTGGCCGCCAGCACCGTCGTGGACGTGCCGTCGGCCCGCGCGACAGTCACTTCCAGCATCAGCCGCCGATCCAGCCAGTAATTCCCGGCGAGGAATTGCGGCAGCAAGTCCACGGCGTTTTCCGGCGTCAGTTCCGCCAGGAAACCGAGCCGCCCGAGGCTGACGGCGACGACCGGAATGTCGCGCGGCGCGGTCAGTTGCGCAGCGCGCATCAGCGAGCCATCACCACCGAGGACGAGGAGCAGGCGCGTCGCGGCGAGATGCGTCTCCGAAATATCCGTATCCGTCGCGCGCGTGGATTCCTCCCAGCAGGGAATCGCATCCGCCGCTAATCGCTCGCGGATGCGTGCCGCCGTCTCCTGCGCCGCCGGATTCTGTGGATGGACGAGCATCCCTATCGCACCGACGCCCGCGCGCTTCGCCATGACACGCTACCTTCCCGGCACCATCGCGAGCGCGGCCGCCACCTGCGCCGCAATCTCATCCGCATCCAACGGCGCCCCCGCCGACCATACCGCGAGAAACTCGACATTTCCCGCCGGGCCACGGAGCGGCGACGCGGTCAGACCGCCCAATCGAAGGCCCAGGTTCGCCGCCGTTGACAGCACGGATTGTAGCACAGCGCGGTGCGTCTCCGGATCGCGCACGACGCCGCCGCGCCCAACCGCCCCCTTCCCCGCTTCGAATTGCGGCTTGATGAGCGCCACGATCTGACCGGCCGCTTCCGAAACGGCAATCGCACTCGGCAGGACGAGCGCGAGCGAGATGAACGAAACGTCAATCACCGCAAGCGAGACCAACTCCGGCAGCGCGGAGACGAAGCGGGCATTCGTCCGATCCATCGCGATGACGCGCGGATCCTGCCGGATGCGGTAATCGAGTTGCCCATAGCCGACATCAATCGCGTAGACGCGCGCCGCGCCGCGTTGAAGCAGGCAGTCCGTGAACCCGCCGGTGCTCGCCCCAAAATCGGCGCAGACGCGACCGGAGACCGCGAGGCCGAAGCGCTCCAGCGCATGATCGAGTTTCTCACCGCCGCGGCTGACAAACCGGGGCGGCGAGCGCACGGTGATTTCCGCCTGCTCCGCGACGAGTTCGCCCGCTTTCGTCACCGGGTTCGTGCCGACGCGCACATGCCCCGCAATGATCAGCGCCTGCGCGCGGCTGCGGCTTTCGGCAAGGTTCCGATCAACGAGCAATTGATCAAGGCGCACGCGACGCGCCCGCCGCTTATCGGCGTCGGATGGTGGCATGGGGAAGCGTGGGTTGCGCCGTGGCGGCGAGGAACTGCCGTGAATGCACGTGGCAGATGGCGACCGCGAGGGCGTCCGCCGCGTCGTCCGGCTGCGGAATGGCATCGAGGCGCAGGAGAATGCGCACCATCTCCTGCATCTGCGCTTTGTCCGCCTTCCCATATCCGGCAATTGCCTGCTTGACCTCGATTGGCCGGTACTCCGAAATCGGCACACCGGCGCTCGCCGCCGCGAGGAGGACAACGCCGCGCGCCTGCATGACGGGCAGCGCGGTCGTCACGTTCTTCGAGAAGAAAAGTTGCTCCACCGCAACGGCGTCGGGGAGGTGTTCGGCAATCAGGCGCGACACCGCGTCATAGAGCCGCAGGAGACGTTTCTCCGGGGCGAGGGTGCTTTCCGTGCGCACGACGCCGTACGCCACCATCTCCGGATCGCGGTCGCCACGGACGACGCCGTAGCCGAGGATCGCCGTGCCCGGATCAATACCGAGGGTAATGCCGGGCATGGCAACGCCTCCGGGGGCTATGCGCTCACCTGCGCGAGCACTTCATCGGAGATTTCCAGATTCGAAAAAACCTGCTGCACATCATCGAGGTCTTCGAGTTTTTCGATCAGGCGAAGCGCCTGCACGGTCTGATCTTGCTCCAGTTCCATCGGCGTCGAAGCGATATACCGCAGGCTCGCCTCGTCAACGTCAAGCCCCTGCGCGCGGACGGCGTCCTCGACTGCCTTCAAGTCCTGCGGTTCGGTATACGCCTCAAGGAAGCTGTCGCTCTCCTCTACATCGGCCGCACCCGCGTCAATCGCCATCAGCGCGACCTCATCGGCGTCCTTGCCGTCCGTATTGATCGTGATGACGCCCCGGTTCGCGAACATCCAGCCGACCGAGCCGGATTCACCCATGTTCCCGCCGTACTTCGCGAAAACGCTCCGCACTTCGGAGACGGTCCGATTGCGGTTGTCGGTCAGCGCCTGCACGAGGATTGCCGCGCCGCCGGGGCCGAACCCTTCGTACAGTACGTCGTCATAGGTCGTATTGTCGTCCTCACCGAGCGCCTTCTTGATGGAACGCTCGATGTTGTCGTTGGGCATGTTATTGCTGCGTGCCTTCTGCACGGCGAGCCGCAGGCGATAGTTCGCTTCGGGGTCGCCACCGCCGCCTGACCGCACCGCGACGGAAATTTCGCGCGCCAGTTTCGTGAACAGCGCGCCGCGTTGCACGTCCTTCGCACCCTTCTGATGTTTAATGGAACTCCACTTTGAATGGCCGGACATACCCTTGCTCCTCTATGGCAGTGCGGAGAAATCCGCATACCCGCAACGGATTCACCGATAAGAATAGCACGTACGGACAGGCGCTCGCAAACCCGAGAAAGATGGTAGTGGCGGGGCTATAGCCTGCCACTACCGGAGAATTGGCTGGCGGGCGCTTTCGACCGCACATCGTAGGCGCAGACGTGCTGCCCGGCGATCATATGCGCGATGCGGGTGACGTCGGCATCCGGGAGGGCGGCGCGGAGAAAGGCGATTTCGGTGCGGCACGCCTGGCCATACTTGCGCGCTACATCCATAACCGCGCAGTTGTGCTCGACGATCCGGTAGGAGCCATCGGGTTGGGCCTCGAATGCCGCGAGGTAGCCATCCTCATCGAGCAACTCAGTGATGACGCGCACCCGCTCCGCGAACGGCAGCCCGGCGGTGCGCTGTTGGGCGCGTTCGAGGCGGCGCGCCCCCCGCTTGTCGAAGATGCGGTCCAGCAGCGCCGGATCGGCCTCCTCGACGTATTCGAGCAGCTCATTCGTCAAGTCGGCGTAGTTACGCGGGAAGAGATTGTCCGCCAGCGGCGTGAGGTAATAGACGAATTTCGGTCGCCCCCGTCCATCGCGCAGATCGGAGTGGGCAATCAGTCCATCCCGCTCCAGCGCGGTCATGTGTTGCCGCGTGCCGCTCACGGTCACACCAATTGCCTCGGCGATTCCTTCCGAGCGGGCCGAGCCGCGTTTCTTGAGCAGCATCACGATCTGTCGGCGCGTCTCCGGCATTGCGGAGAGCGCGGGGTGAATTTCCGTCGGCATCGTCCCTCCCTCCGGCGTACACAACCGCCACTTCTTCCCGTAGTATACGCCGGATGCGGAGTTTCGCAAATAAAAACAGAATCTACTTGCTTTAAGTGCGGCGTCGTGCTACGCTGGCAATAGCGTCAATGAAACGGACGATGGCGTACGCAGTGGCCATGGCGTAGGGAGGCAGTGATGAACATCACAGGGCTTTTCGAGACGCACCTATCGGTGAAGGACCTCGACCGTTCGATTCG
>JAICJW010000168.1 GCA_025928215.1 Chloroflexia bacterium
ATCGCCGTGCGGAGCGCTCCCGGCGAAGGCAGCACCTTCACCGTCATCCTCCCGCTGGAGGGCGTTGCGTCCGGGCATGATGCGCGGATACGGCCCGATCCCGATGAGGAAGCGGCAACGCTCCTCCAACGGGGCTAGCGCACGTATCGCATTGGTGGCGGCGGGCTTCAGCACAACGCGGTCAATGGCGCACAGCCCTATCCGTTATGGCAATTCCTCCCGCTTCTCGATCTTCGCGTCGTTCAGTTCCATGCCGATGCCGGGGAGGGTCGGCAGCGGGACGAAGCCGTTGCGCGGTTCAACCGGATACTTCAGGAACCATTGGTGAATCGTGTTCCATTTGATGAGATATTCCAGCATCGGGCAGAGCGTGACGGGCTGCGCATAGAGGAAGTTTGCCGTCGCGGGGGTCGAGTGGCCGTGCGGGATCAATTGCACATCGTAGACGCTGGCGAGGGCGGCGATTTTCAGCAGTTCGGAGATGCCACCCGCCCAGTAGATATCTGGCTGATAGACGTGCATCGCCTTTGCCTGCATCAGTTGATGGATGCCCCAGCGGGTGTACTCGTGCTCCGCGCCGGAGATGGCGATGCCGTGGCCGATCTTTGCCGTGATCGCGGCGTAGGAGGCGATCTTGTCCGGCAGCACCGGCTCCTCGATCCAGCGTGGCTGGTACTCCGCGAACCGCTCGGCCATCGCCAGCGTGTAGGGCACATCCCAACTCATCCAGGCGTCTATCATGATGTCCACATCCGGTCCCGCCGCTTCGCGCAGCGTCCGCATCAGCTCGACATTCTTCGCGATTCCCTCGCGGCCGTCCGCCGGCCCCCAGCGGGGGAACCATTTGGTCGCCTTGTAGCCCTTGCCGGTTATTTCCTTCACGACAGTGGCGGCGCGGTCGGGATCGAGGCCATAGCCGAGAGCGGAGGCGTACGCGGGCAGGGTCTCCCGCACCGGCCCGCCGAGCAGGAGATAGACGGGTACATTGGCCCACTTGCCTTTGAGGTCCCAGAGGGCGCAGTCAATCGCGCTGATCGCCATCATCTCGACGCCCTTGCGGCCATGGACGGCGGCACGGTAGAGGACATCCCAGAGGCGTTCGATGGCGAGCGGGTCCGCGCCGAGGAGATAGTGCTCCATACTGTGTTTGATGATGAACGCCTGATCGGGCGTGATCGGCCCGCCAGTACCGGAGATGCCTGCGTCCGTCTCAATATGCACGAAGGTGGAGGTCATCCGGTACGCGCCTTCGTGTGCCGGGGAGGGCCAGCTTTCGCTCTCCGCTTTGAACGGGGGATAGATGTCCACGGGGCGGATCAGCCGCTCCTCCCAAAAGACGCCGGGGAACTCCATCGTGCCCGTGTACTGGATGCACCGCACCGCCGTAATTTTCATCTCGTCTCCTTTCTGCTCAGACCTCGATCTCCGCGATGGAGGCGACGATGTGTGTCGGCTGGTACGGGAAGCGCTCCACCTGCTCGCGCGGCGTGACGCCGGTAAGGACGAGCGTCGTCTCCATGCCCGCCTCGGTGCCCGCGATGATGTCCGTGTCCATCCGGTCGCCGATCATCATCGTCTCCTCGGAGTGCGTGCCGATCGTGCGGAGGGCGGCGCGCATCATCAGCGGGTTCGGCTTGCCGACGAAGTAGGCTTGTACCCCCGTCGCGGCGGTAATCAGGGCGGCGACGGCGCCCGCTCCTGGCTCCAACCCCTCCTCGGTCGGCCCGACGACATCGGGGCTGGTGGCGATAAAGCGCGACCCGGCGGCGATCAGCCGGACGGCCCGCGTGATCCGCTCGAAATCGTACGAGGTCGTCACGCCGAGGACAACGTAGTCCGGATTCTGATCGGTCAGAGTGTAGCCCGCGTCGTGCAGCGCGGTCGTCAGGCCCGCCTCGCCGAGAACATATGCGGTCCCTGACGGTCGCTGGGAATGGAGGAACTGCGCGGTGGCGAGCGCGGCGGTGAAGATATGCGTCTCCGGCACGGCGATACCCAGCCGCGTCAGGCGGGCGGAGAGGTCGCGCGGCGTATAGGCGGGGTTATTGGTGAGGACGAGGAACTTCCGCCCCGCCGCCGTCAGCCGCCCGATGAACTCCGGCGCGCCCGGAATGACCCGCGCCCCGCGCACGATCACCCCGTCCATATCCATCAAAAGATGCTTCTCCGTCCGCATCGCCCCCTCCTGAAACCAGTTGAACTGCAGAGGCGTAGAGGACGTCCTCTGCGGTTCAATCGGTTAGCTCTCTCTCACGGCGCGGATGACGGCGGCGATGGTGGCGGGTGGGGTGGTGATTGGGATGACGCAGCCGGGGCCGATCATCACATGCCTGCCGCCCGTTGCCGCGACTGCGTCCCGCGCCTGGGCCGCTGCGTCGGCGGGCGTCATTGTCGCGATATCGTGCTCGTGGATGCCGCCGATGGCGCATTTGTCGCTCCGCCGTGCGCCCTCCGCCAGCGTGGGCGGTGTGCGGCGGTCGTGCCAGTTGATCGCGTGGACCGGGTAGGTCATCAGGGCATCGAACATGATGTGCTCGCCGTGGATGTGCAGCATCGTGAAGCGGGACGCGCCCGCCGCCGCCAGCACCTGCCGGTCATAGCGCGCGCCGAACTCCTCGTATGCGGGGGCGGTCATCAGGTCGGTCGTCGCGCATTGGGTGGCGAAGAAGATGCCGCTCGCGCCGCGCTCCAATGTCGTTTCCGTCATCGCCCGCGTGGCGGTCGTGATCGCGGCGAGCGCCTCATGGACGCGCTCCGGCTGATCGCGCAGATGGTCGAGGACGCGGCCGTCGGAGAGTTTCATGGCGATCGTCAGCGGGCTGAAGATCGTCTGGAGCAGCGGCACCGCGCCGCCTAATTGCTCGTTCGTCAGCCGTGCCGCCTCGATCACCTCCCGATGCATCCCCCGATCCACCGCGATGGGTGTGATGCGCCGCCAGTCATCGGCGGTTGTGACCGGGTAATGCGTCGTCTCACGCGTGCCGCTCGTGCTGCCCTGATACTCGCTCGTCAGGCCCCAATCAATCGTCGCGTAATCCCCCGGCGGCATGAACTTGATGACGTCGTTGTCGTACCGCTCCTGCCACGCGAGCGTGGAGTTCGCCAGCGCCTCGGCGGTCTGATCCTGCTCCGGGAAATGATGCCAGAGGCTGACGGGCGGATGATCCACCGTCTCCCCTGCCAGCGCCGCCTCCACTCGCTCCCATCTGCTCATCCCTGCCATTAATCCCTCCTTCGTAGTTCAAGCGTCCTTCCCGGCGGTGCGGCGGGCGGCGGTGATGGCGGCGACGTAGTCCGGTTCGCGCATCTGATCGGCGACGTATTCGGCATAGGCAATGCGGCCGTTCCGGTCTATGACGAAGACGGCGCGCTGCAGGAGCCGCCACTCCTTAATCAGCACGCCGTAGTCGTGGCCGAATCGCTCGTCTCGATGGCTGGACAGCGCCTTGTGGGTAACGTTTTCGGCGCTCTGCCAGCGGGCCTGGGCAAAGGGCAGGTCCATGCTAATGGTGTAAACCCGCACATCACCCGGCAGGTCGCCGCGCATGGTTTCCCAACGGTGCGTCTCGACATGGCACACGGGCGTATCAAGTGAGTTGACAACATTGAGGAGGCGCACGCTGCCCGCCGAGTCCGACAGCCGGATCGTCTGCATCGTCTCACCATCGAAGGAATCGAGCGCGAAATCGGGCGCGGCGTCGCCGGGTGCGAGCCTCGCCCCCACGACTGTCAACTGCTCGCCCAGTTCGTATGCCTCGCCGGTCCGTTCTTCCATCGCGTTCCCCTTTGATTCACTGGACCACTTTGATTCACTGGACCACTCAGAGCGCCCGCGCGATTGCGCGGCGGGCGGTGGCGAGTGCGTGCCAGATGCGGTTTCGCTCGCGCACCAGTTGCGTGCGCAGGAAGCCCGCGTCGTTGCTCACCGGATCGAGCGCCGCGAGGTCCGCGATGGGCGCGAGGCCGGGCAGAATCGGCTGTTCGAGCGCCAGGTCTATCTCGAATGGCCCCGCGTTCGTGTGGTTGACCGGGATGAGCGCGCGACCAACCGCGATGATCGCCGCGTTCACCCCTTCGGGGTCAGTACCGGCCTTCGCCGCCGCGTTCAACCGCTCGGTGTCGGCATGGAGGGCGTCGAGTTCAGTGAGGAGCGGCGTGAGGTCGAAGCGGCCATTCGCGGATTCTTGCAGCAGATGGAGACGGTCGTGCAGTTCATTTGCCGTCTGGGTGTAATCGAAGGGGAGGACGGGCAACGTGCAGAGCCGCCAGCAGGCGAGCAGGTACACCCGCGTGTCCCGGACGAAGTTCGGGCCGTCGATCTTATCGAGCGTGTCATCCGGGGTATGCCACCACCAGCCGAGGCCGCCCTCCGGTTGCGCGGAGAGGCCGGCGAGTACGGAGGGGATGCCGACTCCCTCAAACGACTGGTCGCCGTTGCGCGCCAGGCGGTGATAGGTCAATTCCTGTCCCGCTATCTCGCGAATCGGCCCCGCCGCGAACCGCCACGTTTCGGCCATGCAGCCCGCGCTGGCGAGGTTGTCCGCACCCATGCCGCCGGTAGATTCGGCGTTGACGTGGCAGACGCAATGCTCGTGGAGGTCGGCAAAGAAGGCATCCGCATACCACGCCGACGCACCGTAGCGCGCGTGCGAGTGGCCGGACCAGAAGGCGAGCCGCAGCCCGCGCCGCAGCTCGCTCCGGTGCTCGCTGAGGATGCGCCCGACCTCAAGCATCGTCGCGTTCGCGCTCGCGTTATCCATCGCGCCGTAATGCCACGAATCCACATGACCACTGAGCAGCACGAAACGGTCCTCCGCCCCGCGAATCTCGGCGGTCAGGGTCGGGATCGGCCGCCAGCCGGTCTCCACCTCGGTCTGAAGACGCACCGCCACCGCCCCACGCGCCACGAGCGCCTTGAGCGTGTCGCCGTCCTCGCGCCGCACCGAGACGGCGACAAGTTGGGGCAGATAGGGCGCGGTTTCGGGCGTCGGCGTGCCCCAGACGGGCGAGATAATCATCTCGTGCAGTCCTTCGGGATTGACGCAGATCATCCCCACCGCCCCGGCCTGATAGGCGGCGTGCGCGGCTACAGGCATCGCCAGGCCATCTGTCATGACGACCGCGCCGCGCACATCTTTCCCCGCGTAGTCCGCCGCCGTGCCTTTGCCGACCGAGACGAGCGGCGCGCTCAGCCCCTCCGGCCCCGTGGCGAGCGAGAAGGAGTGGGTAATGCAGGCGATTGCGCGTTCCTCCGGCGCGACGACCGTCAGCGCCGCCGCGCCCGGCAGGCTGATATAGGCATCAATCGCGTACTGCTCCACGTCCATACCATAGGAGCGGCACTCGGCGGCGAGATAGGCGAACGCTTCCGCCTCGTCCGCGCTGCCGGAGAGTCGCACGCCCTTCGCGATCTCCGCGTTGTGCCGCGTGAGGGTATCGAGCGAGACCGCATCCACCAGCGCCTGTTCCTGTCCGTCCATATCGTCCCCCACTTTCTCTGAGAAGAGGATTGAACCGCCAATGATGGCAGCATACGAGGGGATGTCTGCACGCGCAATGCGCGTTACTGCTGATGGCCGATTGGCTCATCGAGTAGCAGCGTCCGGGCGCGGCGGAGTTCGGCGGCGTAGGGTTCGTTGAGGGCGCGGCGCAGTGTGCCGTCCGGGTCGGGCGGGAGATCCCAGAGGCCGCTGTTGTGCCAGTGGTTCGGGTTCTCCCAATCCATCCGGTCCAGAATCGGGTAGAGGCAGCATCCCTCGACGGGCACGCCGAGCACGCGGGCCGTGACCAGTTCGTCGGTGATCATGCGCAGCCACGGGGCGCGGCCAACGCCGAAGTGGCTCGTCTCGCTGAGGAGCAGGGGGCGGTGGTATCGCTCCCAGACCGCCGCGAGCATCCGGTTGAGCGGCATCCAGCGATTGTCCCGCTCGCCTTCCTCCCAATGCAGCCGCCTGCCGCCGAACTCCCATTGATTGTCGTAATAGAAGTTCGCACCGACGATGTCGAGGTAGCGCGGATCCCCGCCAAGGCTCGGTTCTCGCCGCCCTTCCAGCATATCCCATGCTTCCCACTGGCTTGCCCGCTGGTCCGCCGCGGCCTGTGCGAGATCGGGGCGGCCGCGCGGCGGGACGACGTGGATAATTGGGTCTACATGGATGATGCGGGCGCGACGGTCCACCGCCCAGATCGCCTCGATCCCCGCGATGGCGGCGCGCACGAGTTGCCGCTTTACCTCCGCCGCCCGCCCGCGCGCGAAGGGATGGAAGACGGCGCGATCCCCCACCGACCAGGCGAAAAAGGAAGGCTCGTTGATCGGTGTGTAGAACGGGATCGCATCGCTTTGCTCGTGGATGAACCGCGCCACCGCGCCGCAATACCCGGCGAAGCGCGTGACGAATTGCGGTGAGAAGAGGTCCACATCGTCCGGGAAGCCGTAATGGCAGAGGTCCCAGAGCACTTGAATACCGTGCTGCTGTGCCGCCGCGACGAAGGGCGCGAGCGAGGAGAAATCGTATTGCCCCGCGCGGTCCACGAGGTGCCAGCGGACGGCGTCCCGCGCGGTCTGGATGCCGACCGTCCGCAGGAGCGCGTAATCGTCCGCCACCTGACGGTCATGCTGCACCGCCGCGACGATATCCAGCCGCGTGCCATGGATATTGATATGCGTCGCGGATTCATATCCCGCGATCCAGAAGGAGCGGAACAGCCCCTCCGGTACGGGCGCGGGCGGCGGCGCGCGGTTGAATAGTCGTCGGATCATTGCTGACTGCCCTCCGTCGTCGGCACGGCACGGGTGAAGAGGGCGAGGCCGTATCGCTCCTGATCGGTGATGGTGAGACCGGCATCGCGGTACAGGGCGTTCGTCTCCGCGACGGTGGGGAAGAGGATGCCGGAACCGGCATGCAGGGCGCGCTGCATCGCGCGCCCCGCCCGTGTCCTGCCCGCGAGCAGGCTCATGCAGACGAAGCAGCCGCCCGGTGTGAGGACCCGCCGCACCTCAGCGAGCGCCCGCGCCTGCTCTCCCATCTCATTGAAGGCCCCACCGTTCACGACACCGTCCACGCTGCCATCCGCGACGGGGATTGCCTGCCCGCGTGCCCGCACGAGGTCAATCGTCGCGTACCCTTTTTGCATCACCAATTCGCGCGCCCGCTGGAGCATCGGCATCGCGATATCGAGCGCGATGACGGTGCCGGGCGCGCCGCTCTGACGGAGGCGAGAGGCGATATCGCGCGCGTACAGCCCGTGCGACGTGCCCACATCCACGAACACGCCGCCGCGCTCCGGCCGCAGCCAGCGGTTGATAATGCCGATCTCCCTCCTCACCGGGAATGGCTCGCCAGCCAGTAGCGAGAGCGAGCGCACCCGCCAGACCTGCTCATAATACGCCGTCGTCGGCCAGAGGAAATTGGAGCGTTGCGCCGCCGAGAGGGTGAGTGATTCCGGCAGCAGATCGAGGATGCCACCGGTGATCGGGTAGCATCCGCCATCCACCGCGCACGCCGTCCCCGTGATGATCTCACCGCGCCGCTGCGTGCGAGTCTCCGTCAGCGAGAGCGGCGAGCCATTCGGAGCGTCCGGCGCGCGCAGTAGGGCGAGCGTAGCGGGGTGCATGAAACCTCCGAGTAGTCAGACAGGTTGCGCGACCAGTGCCGTCGCATTGTCCTCGCCGTATACTCTCGTTCTCGGTTCCCAATCACCGGCTACTGGCTACTGACTACTGACTACTACCACGGGATGCTTCCCGTCGCGAAGACATGTTCGTAGGCGGGAGCAGTGGCGGTGAGGGCGGCGAGGGCATCCGGCGAGACCGATTGATAGCGCTCCGCTGCGTCGAGCATCTTCGGGATGACCGTCACATCGGCGGAGGAGCACATCGTATGGATCGGCTGACGCGCATTGAAGGCGACGGCGCGGTCAATCGTCTCCTGATCGTCGAATGGCTCGTACCACGGTGTAGTCGGTGGGTGCGTGCGGTCGTACCACGGCGATTTCGCCAGCGTCTTGATGATATGGATGCCGACATCCTCTTGCTGACAGCGGGCGATCAGCGCGTCGTAATCGCGCCGGTAATCGGGCAGATTGGTATAGAGGACGAAGTTGAGCGGGAACATCACGGTGTCGAGGGGAAAGCGGCGCAGCGCCTCGGCATGCACCTTCGGCGCATCGAGGCCGTGGCCGGTGATGCCAATGTATTTCAGTAATCCCTCATCGCGCGCTTCCACCACCGCCTCGATCGCGCCGCCCTTGCCGAGGCATTGATCGAGTTTCTCCATCGTACCGACCGAGTGGAACTGGAAGAGGTCAAATGCATCCACGCCGAGCCGTTCGAGCGATGCATGGATCGAACGTTTCGCGCCGTCGCGCGTGCGCTCCGTCGTCTTGCAGCCGAGAAAAATATCCTTGCGAACCTTCGGCATCCACGGCGCGAGGCGCAGTTCGGCGTCGCCATACGTCGGCGCGACATCGAAGTGATTGACCCCGTGATCGAGGGCATCCTGAATCGCGACATCCGCCACATCCTGCGCGGTTTTGCCAATTGCCGCGCCGCCGAACGCGACGATGGTGCTCATATGTTCCGTCCGGCCCAGCCGTCGCTTCTCCATCCGTCCGCTCCTTCCGCTGCAAGCCGTATCTCTGCTCGGAGTGTACCACCCTCCCACAGTGATAGACTTGAAAACAATCGAACCGCAGAGACGCAGAGAACGCCGAGAGGGAAGAGGAAAGAGAAAAGATTCATTTTGCTCCCTTCTCCTCTTTCTCCGTATTCCTCTGCGTTCTCTGCGTCTCTGCGGTTCAGAAAGGTCCATATGTCCGTTGCCGCTGAACCGATCACGATCTTTGAGCGGCTGCGGGCGCGGTATCCGCGGACGGTAGAGGCGTTCGCGGCGATGCCGGGCGGGGCGGGGTCATTGGCGGCGGTGGCGCGGCTGGACGAGCGGTTCGCGGCGGTCGTGCGGGGCGTGGCGGCGGATGAGGTCGTCATCCCGTGCGATGCGCTTCCGGTGGCGACGCATGGCGTGTATGACGTGCTCTATCTCGGCGGCGTGCTGGGACTTATCAACGCGACGGCGCTGGCGGCGGGGCGGGACGGGATGGCAGGGCCGGGGAGGGCGGTTCGTCCTGCCCAAAAGGCACCCGTGCCCCTACGAATCGCATTGCTGGACGAAGGGAAGGCGGGGAACGCGCACCGGGAGTGGAACATCTCGCTCGCGGAACTGGCGGAACTGGTGCGCGCCGGGGTGGCGACGTGGGACGATCTGGCGGGGATCGTTGCGAACCG
>JAICJW010000244.1 GCA_025928215.1 Chloroflexia bacterium
GGCGAAGATCGTGCAGTAAATCTCCGCGCCGCTGTTGTCCGCCGTGATCGGGCCACCGGAGGAGCCGAGTTTCTCCGGGTCGTTGCGGGTGAGGTCGGGCGAAATCACCTCCCAACTCGTTCCCTCATCCGTCGAGCGGTGGACGAAGTTCGAGCAGATATAGATGGTGTCCGGGTCATGGGTGGAGATTTCGACCGGGAAGGTCCACTGGAAACGGTATTTGAGCGTCTCCGCGCCGCCGCCGAAGCCGATCACTTCCGGCCAGACGGTGACATTGCGCTTCTGCCCCGTCTCGGGGTTCCAGGCGACCAGCCGCCCATGGCCGAGGCCGGTGCCGATGCCGCCGCCGTAGACGAGATGCGGAGGCTTCGGGCTGACGGCGATGTAGCCGCTCTCGCCGCCACCCGGCTCAACGTAGTCCTTCCACGAGATCGCGCCCTCGAAACTGATACTCGGCACGCGCATCGCGTAGTTATCTTGCTGCGAGCCATAGACGTTGTACGGCACCTTCTCGTCCGTCGTTACATGGTAGAACTGCGCTGTCGGCTGATTGAGGATCGTGGACCACGAACGGCCGCCGTCGAAGGTGATGCACGCGCCGCCGTCGTTCCCCTCGATGATCCGATTGGAGTCGCGCGGGTCAATCCAGAGGCCGTGATTATCGCCGTGCGGCGTCGGGATCGCCTCGAAACTCTTGCCACCGTCAATGGATTTCCAGCAGTTGAGCGTCAGAACCCAGACGGTGTCCGCGTTCTGTGGGTCGGCGAAAATATGCATGTAGTACCACGGGCGGCGGCGCAAATCCGGGTTGTCGCAGACGCGCTCCCACGTCTCGCCGTAATCATCGGAACGGAAGAGCGCGCCGTCCTCCGCCTCCACCAATGCCCAGACGCGGCCCGCCTGCGCGGGGGAGGCGGCGACGCCGATCTTGCCGAGGACGCCGGTCGGCAAGCCACTGTTACGCGTGATCTCCGTCCAGGTGTCACCGCCATCCATTGAGCGCCAGATACCGGAATCCTCGCCGCCGCTCACGGCAGCGTGCGGATAGCGCTGCCCCTGCCAGATCGCCGCGTAGAGAATGCGCGGATTGCTCGTATCCATCGTAATATCGTGCGAACCGGCGCGGTCGCTCTTGTGGAGCACGAGTTCCCACGTCTCGCCGCCATCCTTCGAGCGATAGACGCCGCGCTCCGGGTTCGGCCCCCACGCGTGACCGAGCGCGGCGACATACACGATCTCCGGATTCTTCGGGTGAACGAGGATGTCGCCGATGTGGCGCGTCGCGGCGAGGCCCATGTTCCGCCACGTTGTACCGCCGTCGGTGGATTTATAGACGCCGTCACCGTGCGAGACATTGCTGCGAATCGCCGTTTCGCCCGTGCCCGCGTAGATGACATTCGGGTCGGCATCCGAGACAGTCAGCGCACCGACGGCGGCGGTTGTGAAGAAGCCGTCGGTGATGTTCCGCCAGTGGGAGCCACCATTCGTCGTCTTCCAGACACCCCCGGCGCAGCCGCCGAAATAGAACGTGCCCGGCTCCGTCGGATGCCCGGCGACGGCGACGACGCGCCCGCCCCGATGCGGCCCGATCGAGCGCCATTCGAGCGAGTTGAAGAGTGCTGAGTCCATCTCTTCCCCCTTTGTTCCGCAATGCATCAGGCGCGGTCGCACGCCTCTGCTTGCCAGCGTCGGACAACGGACGCCAGCATAGCACCATTTCTCACCATTGCAGTAGGGAATGAAAGACGAGCGCAGAGACCACAGAGATCACGGAGGAAAGAAAAGGAACCGGAAAAAGAGACCTTCTCGGTGTCCTCTGCGCCCTCCGTGATCTCTGTGTTAAATTCCCTTCGCCCGCTCGCGGGCTTCGACAGGGGCGGGGGCGAAGGCATCCGGCGCAGGGGTGTAGGGGATTTTCACGCCGCCCGCCATCACCGCCGCGATGCCGCCGTGCGCGTCGAGCAGGCGGCGCTGATCCGCTTTCGCGCGGCGGTCCACCTCCTCCGGGCCGCAGATCGCGCGCAGTTCCCGCTCGCACGCCGCCAGCACATCTGCGTAGGTGGGATCGCCCGCACGGTCATGTTCCTCCAGAGGGTCATCTTCCATGTCAAATAACTGCGGCGGGTACCCACCGGCGTAGTACACGTATTTGTAGCGCGCGGTGCGCAGCATGAAGAAGCCGGATGGCGAGAAGATCGCGTGGTATTCGCTAAAGACGGTACGATCCGTATTCTCGCCGTTCGCCATCTGCCAGAGCGATCCACCGGGCAGGTCGGTATCGTCCGGTTTCAATTCGGCACCGACCGCCGCGACGATGCTCGGAAAGCTGTCGAGCAGCGAGACATTTGTCGTAACGACTTTCCCTTCCGGCACATCCGGCCCGGCAACGATCATCGGCACGGCGCAGCAGCCGTCGTACATCGAACTCTTCCACCAGAGGCCGTGCTCGCCCAACTGCTCGCCGTGATCGGAGGTGTAGACGATCCGCGTCGTCTCGCGCAGACCCGCCGCGTCGAGCGCGTCGAGGACGATGCCTACCTGTGCATCCATAAACGTGACAAGGCCGTAGTACGCTGCCATCGCAGTGCGAATCGCCGCCTCATCAACTGGCACATCAAGCCCTTGCAAGCGGCGCATCATCTCCAGCACCGGGTGGCGCGGCCACTCTTCCTGCCGCCACTGTACCGGCAGCGGCAGCGACTCCGGCGGGTAAAGATCGAAATACTCCTGCGGTACGACGAGCGGGAAGTGCGGGGTGACGAATGAGGCCATCAGGCACCACGGTTTGTCGTGCCTGCCCGCCTCCTCACGCAGCCAGCGCGCGCTCTCCCGCGCCACCGCGCGGTCATAGCGGATGTACTCGGACTCCCCGGCACGCGCATCGTAGATCTGATTGCGGCTCTGCGGCCGCACCGGCATCGCCGCGCGGAGTACGCCGTAGAGATCGCCGACCCCTTCCAGCACATGCATCGGCAAGCGCTCGTCCGGGAAACCGTTGTCATCGTCCGCCGCGCGATAATGCAGTTTGCCGATGGTCGTGACGTGATGCCCTTGCGCAATCAGTCGGTGCCCCCAACTCGGCGCTTCCGCGCCGGTATAGGGCGAGGCGTTGTCCCATGCGCCGATAGTGAAGGCATATCGCCCAGTGGCGAAACTGGCGCGCGACGGCACGCAGATCGGCGTCGAGCAGTAGGCATGCGCGAACCGCGTGCCACGCGCCGCGAGCGCATCAATATGCGGCGTGTGCACGACCGGGTTGCCGTAGCACCCCGTGACGTGCGGGCTGTGCTGGTCGGACATGATGTAGAGAACATTCGTCGGCTGCAAACTCTCACCCCTCGGCCCCCTTCCCATTCGGCATCGAATGGAGAGGGGGAGTAATCGTGGACATCGCGACGCATTCGTGCGCGGGAATCGTCAGGTAGACCGGCGTGCCGACATCGAGAAAGATTTGGCGGTCGGATTGGACATGGAGCAGCGTCCCCGCGACATCAACGCGGTAGTCCACGAGGTTGCCGAGGAAGGTCGCCTCGGCGACGACGCCGCGCAGGACATTCTCCGTCGCGGCGGGCGCGTCGCCACTGAGGCGGATCGCTTCGGGCCGGATGATGACGGTCACATCGCCGGTCGTGCCCGTCGCGCCATCGCGGGTGATCGTCGTGAGCGATTGACCGGCGCCAATCGTCACGCGCGCTGCACCATTCGCGCGCTCGGTCACGGTGCCCGGCACCTTGTTAACGGAGCCCATGAAGTCCGCGACAAAGAGATTCGCGGGCCGCTCGTAAATCTGGCGCGGCGTGCCGTATTGTTGCAGCACGCCACCGTTCATCACGGCGACGCGATCCGAGAGCGCCATCGCTTCCGCCTGATCGTGCGTGACGTAGACGAAGGTGATGCCGGTACGCCGCTGCAACTCCTTCAACTCGACGCGCATCCGGTCGCGCAATTTCGCATCGAGGTTACTGAGTGGTTCATCGAGGAGGAGAATCGCCGGTTCGACGACGAGTGAGCGGGCGAGCGCGACGCGCTGCTGCTGCCCGCCGCTCAACATCGCAGGGTAGCGCGCGCCCAGCCCCTCCAACCCGACGAGCCGCAATGCCTCGTCCACCCGCCGCCCGGTATCGGCGCGGTTCGCCGTCTCCAGTTTCAGACCGAAGGCGACATTCTCGAAGACGCTCATATGCGGCCAGACGGCGTAATTCTGGAAGACCATCCCCATCCGCCGCTTCTCCGGCGGCACGACGCCCTTCGCGGAGGAGATGACGGCGCCATCCACGACGACCGCGCCGCTGTCCGGCCGCAGGAACCCCGCGAGGATACGGAGCGTCGTCGTCTTGCCACAGCCGGAGGGGCCGAGAAGGGTGATAAATTCTTTGTCATTCACTTCCAAATTCAGCCCGATTAGCACCGCGTTGTTACCGAGCCGTTTATTGAGGTCCTTGATGAGAATACGCGCCACTTCCGCCCCTCCTCACACAACCGTAATTTCCTGTGCAACATCCACGCTCCGCTTATTGCTGAGCCACTGCAGCAACAGGCTCGTGAGCAGGATGACCGCGATCGTGAAGACCGCGAGCGCCGATACCGCCTCTAACTGGCCAAGATCATTCAGCCGGAAGATCGCCACCGAGATCGTCTCCGTGCCGCTCGTGTAGAGCAGGATCGTGGCACTCAATTCGCCGAGTGAGGGAATGAAAATCAGCAGCCACGCCACAACGAGACTGGAGCGCACGAGCGGTATGAGGATCAGCCGCAAGGATTGCAGCCAGGTGGCATTCGTGATGCGCGCCGCCTCCTCCAATGAGGGGTCAACCTGTCGGATCGCGCTACTCGCGCTGCGTACAGCGAGCGGGATGTGCCGGGCGATATAGGCGACGAGGAGAAGCCAGATCGTCCCGTAGAGGCGGAACGGCGGACGGATGAACGCCTGCAACAGCCCAACTGCAAGGACAGTGCCGGGTAGCCCGAGAGGGAGAATCGCGAGGTAATCCAGCACGCGCCGCCCCCGGATCGTCGTGCGCTGGTCAATATAGGCGATGAACAAGCCGAGGATCGCGCCTAGCGTTGCCGCGCCAAACGCCAATTTGAAACTGTTCTCAATGCCGCGCCGCGAGACCTGGTTACTGAAGAGTGCGGTCTGGAAGTTCGCCAGCGTGAAGTTCGCTGGTGTCAGCGGATCTGTCCAGACCTTGCTGAAGGCCGCTGCAACGAGGACGGCGAGCGGCGCGAGGGCGCTGAGGAAGACGACCAGGAGGCAGAAAGCGAGGAGAGGCCACTTCCATCGGCGAAGATTGACACGCTGGGTGCGCACGCCGCGCCCGCTGACCGTGACATACGAACGGCGCTCCAGATATTTCCGCTGGGCGGAGAGACCGATTACCGTGAGCAGCACGAGCAGGAGCGAGAGCGAGGAAGCATCCGCGAAGCGCGGTGGGTAATTACCGAGGACGCCGTAAATGCGGGTAGGTAGGAAGGCGACCTTCGCCGGGGAGCCGAGGAAGGACTGCGGCCCGAAGAGTGCCAGCGATTCCACCGCCGCGAGTAGTGCCCCGCCCGTGATCGCGGGCGCGACGAGTGGGAGTGTGATACGGCGGGTGATCGTCCACCGGCCGGCACCGAGGATTTGAGCGGATTCTTCCAGCGGCGCGTCGAGTGTTTCCAGTGCGCTGTGTGTCAACAGATACGTGAAGGCGAAGACGTGCAGCGCGATGACGAAAATGACGCCGCCCATGCCGAAGATATTGAGGGGTCCGTGGTTGAGATGAAAGAGCCACTTGAGAAGGCGATTGAAGTGGCCAGCATTCGGACCGAGGAGAATGATCCAGGCGAGCGAGGTCAGGTACGGCGGTGTGATGAAGGAGAGCGCCACCATCGCCTGTATGAAGCGGCGCAGCGGCATGTTGGTCCTCGCCGTCGCCCATGCTAGTGGCACGCCGAGCACGACGCTGCTCAGCCCGGTCCCGAGTGCGAGGATCAGCGTGTTTTTCAGAGGTGTGAAGTTCCGCGCCTCGGTGAAGGCCTGCGCAATGTGCGTGAGCGTGCGGTCTTGGGGCAAGCCAAGTGCCCCGAGCCCCAGCCAGAGCAGCGGATAGCCGACGATGATCAGCAGGAGAATCGCCGCTATCCCGAGGATGATTCCGGGTATCAGCGTTTGGAATGCGGGCAATCGCGGCATCGGGCGCGCCGCGCGCCGCGATGTCTCCGTAGCAGCATCAATGTCCATCTTCGCTCTCCCGATGTCCGCAATCCGATTGAGGCTCCCACTCGCCGCCGACTGATCGTTGCCCCAGCACTTCCCTACAACCTGATATCGTCGTCCGGGCGGAAGCGAAGAAACGCGGGCGGCGTCGGCGTTCCCTGCACGAAGGGAGGGCCGGCGGCAACGACTGCCTCAAGGCCGCCGTGTGACTCGATCATTGCTTCCTGATGCGCTTTCGCTGCGCTATCAGCCGCTTGCGGATCAACCATGCTGCGCAGTTCCCGCTCACAGTCCGCGAGCACCGGCGCAAAGTGCGGATCGGCGGCCAGATCGCGCGACTCCTGCGGGTCAGCAGTCAGATCGAAGAGTTGCGGTGGCAGGCCAACATAATGGACGTACTTATAGCGGTCGCCACGGATCATGAAGACCCCGGTAGGCGATCCGGCGGCGTGATACTCGCTGAAGACGATGCGCTGCGGCGTCGCCTCGCCCCGGGCCAGCGGCCAGAGCGAGAGGCCCGGCAGGTCGGCGTCTTCCGGGGCGAGATGCGCGCCGACTGCGTCCAGGATCGTTGGAAAACTGTCAACGAGCGAGATATTCTCATTGACAACGCTGCCCGCGGGAAGGTCAGGGCCAGCCATGATGAACGGCACCGCCACTGATGCCTCGTACATCGTGCTTTTGCCCCACATGCCATGCTCGCCCATCATTTCGCCGTGGTCGCTCGTGTAGATAACGCGCGTCTGCTCCCGCAGGCCGACGTCGTCA
>JAICJW010000297.1 GCA_025928215.1 Chloroflexia bacterium
AGCAGGCAGGGCAGGCGCGGCGGGGAAGGAGGGCAGCGCATGCGGCGGCTGCATGCTCTTACCCGCCACGGAAGCTGTCGGCGATGGCGTTGCAGTCGCGGTTGGTGCGGTGGTCGGAGTGGCCGAGGCGGTCGGCGGAATTGCGGTCGGGGCGGGCGGCGTGGCGCCGGGCATGACATCTGCCGGGTCACCCGGCCCCTTGGTATGAAATCCCCATGCGCGTGAGAATGATTGGCCCCCCGCCGTACCGGTTACGGTCACGGTGTAATCCGTGCCTGGCCGCATCGGCGCGGTGGTGGCGATCAGGTCCGTGTTGCGCGTAATCCATCCGGTGCCAATATTTGCGAAGGAGGGAACCGTCTGCCCATTCGCGGTGATCGTCGCGCTCGTAAACGTGACGCTGCCGGTGCCGTTGTATTTGAGGGTGATCGGCGTGCCAATCGGGTAGGAGGCGCTCGCAAAGGCGTTGGGCGATTCGCCGTCGAAACTCGTCCCGATGCCTGCCGCGCCATTCGGCGGCCACTGCTCCCAGATCGGATCAGCGGTCGCGTGCCAATCGGGCGTGCCGAGATCAACGACGTCCACCTTGACCGTGTCGTTCACGACGCCAAAGCCGATATGAATATAGCGCGGGTCCAGGAGGGTGAGGCGGTGATTGATCGTGCCGATGTACCAGTCCAGCGAGGTCAGTTGATTGCCAGTGAGGCCCATATTTTCATTGACGTTGCGGCTCGGGTAGCCCGCTGCCTGCGCGCGGTCGAAGAAATCCACGCCGGTGAAGCCCGGCAGGCCCGGCTTCTCATCGTGGATACCGACGCCGCCGCTGCCGTTGTTCAGTTTGTAATACTGCGCGTGCGCCTGCGCCGATTGGTCGAGCGCGGGATGGCGCGTGAGGGGGGCAACGCCAATTGCGGCCCGCCACTGATTGATGCGGGCAAGCGCGGCGCTCCGCTGCGACTCAAGATCATCCGCCGCCGCATGCGTGACGGTGCAGAGAGGCACGATGAGGCCGCAGATCAGCAGCATGACGCCCGCTAAACTCGCCCGCCACATCTGGCGCATGCCTCACTCACTCCCCACTACCGTCCGATCTATCGTCCGCCGCATCATAGTCCGTACGACACAGACACGCAATGTTATGCAAACCTGGAGCGGGCGGCAGGCAGCATGACGGAGGAGCAATGACCGATTCGGGTGATTTTCGATGCATCCGGCACGGGTGATGATCCCCCTTGCGCCTTCGTAGACAATGGATGAAGGGGCGCAATGCACGGAGGCGCCGCCCCTCCGGGGCAGCCATGCTTCTGGCGCTGGGGATACGGTGCAGTATATACTGTTCCGACTGATTAAGGAGGAGCGACATCATGAGTTATGGAGCACCGTCGGCAGGGTATGGGCAGCCCAATCTGCAACTGGGAATGCATGTCAGCTCGGACAATGGATGGACCGGCACGATCACCGAGATCATCCCTGCCGGGCCTGGCTACGAGGGTGCGGTGCGCGTCGCGTGGCACGGGGACGGCACGACGCTCGTCGCCCTCTCGATGTTTGTGGTCGAGAACGGTCAGGCGGTGATCCGCACGCAACCGCCACCACCGCCCGTTGCCGCACCGGCTGCGCCACCGCCGGTAATTTCGCAGTCGCAAGCGCCGGAAGACGATCTCGCCACCCGCCTCGCTGAGCCCGTGCAGAACGATTCATCGCATGTCAATCCCTACGTTACCGACACACCGCTCGTCACCCCCGAACCGCCACCGATTCACCCTACGCATGGCGGGCAGATGCGCGATGTGGATGAAGACCTCACGTTTATCCCCCCCGTGCCACGGCAGGAACCGGCCGCCATGCCGGAAACCCCCGTCGCGGCGGATATGTCGCCAATCTCCGCCGAACCGATACCCACGGACACGGGCGCGACAATGCCGCTCGACACGACACACGAGGCAGGCACGCATATCATGGATGCCGGTCAGCAGGAAGTGACCGTTCCCGTGATCGAGGAGCAGGTCGAGGCCCGCCCCGAGTGGCGAGATGCTGGTTCAATCGTCGTCCGCACCGTGGCTGAGGAGATCCCGCAGACCCTCACGCAGGAGACCCAGCGCGAGGAACTCTTCGTTGAGCGTATCGCGGTCGGCCGGGAACTCGCGGAAGGCGAAGAAGTCCTCCCCCGTGAGGAGGGCGATTCCTATATCATCCCCGTCATCGTCGAGGAAGCAGTCGTCGTCACACGGCGCGTCCTCGCGGAGGAACTGCGGATCACGAAGCGCGTCATCCCGACGATGCAGACGATCCAGACCGTCGTGCGGAAAGAGCGCGTCGAGATAGACGCGGGCAATCTCGCGGATCGCGTCCATGACGGCAGTGGCACCGATGCTGCGACCGATCCCCCGCAAGTGCCACGGCCGGACAATCCGTCCTGACGCGGGCGAAATCGAAAGAAAATGGGATGCCGGAAGGGCATCCCATTTTCTTTCGCACACGAAACATGCAAAACATACAGAGGTTCCCTTCGCATTTCATTGTCAATTAAGCACCGAGATGTCCAACGAAATCTGTTGATACAATAGTTAGGGTATATTATTGGATTCACCGCATCATGGCACGGTTGTTGCCCATGGGTAATCCGAACCGGTATCGGCAGTGATACCGAGAAGCGATGCACCTGAGGCCGAGTGTCCAGGTAAAGGAGGAATCAGACTATGACGATGGGACGCAGTGATTACGACCGGACGAACATGGGAGCCTATGATTATACGGACCGCCTCGTCGCGGGCGCGGATGTGTACGGATCAGACAACGAGAAGATCGGCACAGTCGCGGATGTCGGCCAAAACTACTTCCTCGTTCAGAAGGGCTGGCTCTTCATCAAGGACCTCTATCTGCCGACCAGCACGATTACACAGGCGGACGGAAACAATATCTATCTCAGCCTCACAAAGCACGAGGCCGAGCAGATGGGGCGCGATGATCTGCCCACCGCTGGCGATAGCTGGTACGGCACGCAGCGCACCGGCGCCGCGATGGCCGATACCGGCTACGCGAACGACCGGATGACGGACCGCGAGGTCGGTCGCACCGTCAATGATCGGGAGAATATCAGCGTCCCGATCGTCGAGGAGCAGTTGAAGGCGGGCGTCCGCGAGACCGAGGCGGGCCGGGCACGGATCACGAAGGACGTGCATGAGGAGCAGCAGACGATTGACGTGCCGGTCGAGCACGAGGAAGTCTACGTCACCGAGCGGGCCGTTAACCGTCCCGCCACGGAAGCGGATCTCCATATGCGGGAGCGGGACATTGAGATTCCGCTGCGGGAGCAGGAGGTAGTGACGCAGAAGCAGGCAATGGTGACAGGCGAAGTGAACGTGCGCAAGGAAGTGAAGCGAGACACCGAGCGAGTGACGGACACGGTGCGGCGAGAGAACGTGCATGTGGAGGACGCGAGCAATCCACGCGTTCACGTTGAGAATGAGCGCGGCATGACCGGCCGCACCGATACCCGCACGACTGACACGGCATATGGCACAGGCCGCACGAGAGATATGGCCGCGAACACGACCGATACGGCCTACGACCGTACCGGCATGGCGGGTGACCGCTATGAGACCGATCGGGCCACCGGTGAAGGAATCATTGACCGTGCGAAGGACAAACTCCGCGACGGTGAAACCCCGAAGCAGAACCGCTAACGCGCCTTCGTCTCACTGAAATGACGGCGGGATGCTTGCGGGCATCCCGCCTCGCTTTGTGTCTGGCACCGATATTGCCCTGGAAGAGCGGGTGGCCATCGCGGCCGCAATGATGAAAAGGAGCGAGCACATGAGCATGACCAGCGGTAATCCCCCTGTCGGCGTCGGCTACGGCTTCGACCACGAAGATCCAGCCGAACCGGGCGAGGAGCGACACTCTCATCAGCAGGACAAACAGGACCGCGTTGGCACGCAAGATCGGGAACTGCCGGATGTGCCGATGAGCGCGGAAGAACGGGTCGAGGAGATCGTCGTGCGAGAGCAGGGCGTGAACTCCTTCGCGAACGCCGAGAAAGTTGATCGTATGGTGCGCCCACCGAGCGTCAACGACCGCGACCAGAACGTGGATAAAGGCGGGAATCTTATCAGTAATACCGTCAAGAGCGCCTGGGACGCCACCGAAAACCCCGAGAGCCGCACCAAGGATCGGGGAGAGTAAGCTTCTTCAGGTCTGGCATCTCTGCCCGTCACACGGTACCCTATACGCGGGCGAACGAAGGGGGTAGGTTGGACGCGGAGGAGAGCAAACGTATGGTCAGTTCCGTTGAGATCGCGCAGGGTGCCAGGGTGGTGGATGCGCGCGGGCGCACTGTTGGTCGTGTGATCGCCGTGGAGTACGAACATATCATCGTCGAGCAGGGTTTCTTGTTCACGCGGACGCTCTATCTGCCGATGAGCGCGGTCGCGCGCGTCGAGGGCGCGACCGCGAAAGGCCCCGGTCGCGTTCAGCTCAATATCGCCGGTAAGCGCGTCTCCGAAGTCGGCAAGAACGACACCTTCAAGGAGGAGCGCAACTTTATCGGTGCGCCCGTCGAGAACGCACGCTTCGCGAAAATTTTCCCCACCGCCACCGCCGGCCTGGACCCGAACCGCCACACGCCGGACGACTTCGCCGCCCCGTCATCCTACGGCGATCCCTATAACGGCGGTGATCTCTCCGCCGCCGATATCGCGCATGAGGGCGTCCCCACCCTCCACGGTAACGCGCCGGACGCCCAAACCGTCTTCGAGCAAGCGCAGGTCGCCCGACGACCGGCGAAAACGCAATGAGCGGACATCATGCATCTGACACCGTATCCCGATGTCAATGCGGTGTTGCACGATTTCCTGTCGAGCATACAAACGGTCCTGGGCGATCACTTCCGCGGAATGTATCTCTCCGGTTCCCTCGCCCTCGGTGATTTCGCCTCGTACCGCAGTGATATTGATTTCGTCGTCGTAACCAGCGGCGATCTTTCTGATGATCGTCTTTCGGCCTTGCGCGCGATGCACGCTCGCTTCAAAGCCAGCCCCTCGCCGTGGGCGACGGAAGTGGAAGCGGCGTATATCCCGCAAGATGCCTTGCGCCGCTATGATCTCGCCCATGCACGGCACCCACACATCGAGCGCGGTGCGGACGAGATTCTTGACAGGGACGATTTCAATAGCGGCTGGATTATCCAGCGGGCGATCCTGCGCGAACACGGGGTCGTGGTGGCGGGGCCAGCGCCACGCACGCTCATGGACCCCATCCACCCGGACGACCTGCGGCAAGCGGTGATAACGCTCATGGACGAACAGTGGGGGCCGATGCGCGATCACCCTGATCCGTTGTATCGGCACGACATCGGCTATCAAGCGTATGCTGTCCTGACGATGTGCCGGATCCTCTCGACCATCGAATATGGCGCGATCGTCTCCAAGCCCGTTGCCGCGCGCTGGGTACAGGCGCGAGAGGGCGAGCGTTGGGCCGCGCTCATTGAACGGGCGTTGGCATGGCGGAAAGATCGCCCGGATAGACCGTCGGACGGTGATGTGAAAAAGACCTTCGATCTCATCGCCTTTACCCTTGAGCGCTGCCGGGCGATACAGCAATGAACGGACTGACTTTCCTCGGTTCTCAGTCCTTCGTAATACGCCGCGCGAGTGTGAGGTCATGCTTGCCAGGTCCATAGGCATCCGGGAGAAGACCGACGAGGCGATAGCCGATG
>JAICJW010000516.1 GCA_025928215.1 Chloroflexia bacterium
ATATTGTCGCCGACGTCCAGAAGCAGGATCGGCCCCCGCGGTGCATCTATCGCATGGCGCAGCGCCTCATCCGCCGATGGCGTATCGCCAATATACTCCGCCCGCCGCTCCCAGGCACGCTGGGCCAGCCACTGCGCCGCCGCGCGCGCCGCCGCCGGATCGCCATCGTGAACGGCGATGAAGGACATGCCCATCTCCGGCACATCGGCATACGGGTAGCCCATCACGGCGCTTGCCGAGAGCATTCCCGGCCGTCGAAGAACCTCCTCAACGTCGTTCATCATGCCGAGCATCGGCTCCGCCCCGGTGAACTGCTTGATGATATTGACGACGAGCGGCGGGGTCTCGATTGCTTGCACAGGATGGACCTCGCCCCGCACCGTCCGCACGATGATCTCGCCGCACTCCCGCGCCCGGATGCGGGCATCGAGGTGCGGGTTCGTGCGGTAGAAATTCGTGACGGTTGCGCTCTCCACCATCCGCGCGGTGATGTTCCCGTGCAGATCGAGCGAGATGCCAATCGGCATCTCCGGCCCGACGAGCGCCCGGACGCGCGCCGCGAACTCGCCGTCCGCATCATGGAATTGCGCGGAGACCGCCGCGCCATGCAGGACGAGCAGGATGCCATCCCACGGGCCGTGCTCTTGCAGCAGCCGCAGGCAGTCCGCGCTGATCCGCTCGAAGGCGTCCGCCGAAATCATGCCGAGCGGCCCGGTGGTCGTGAAATACAGCGGCACGACCTCAACGCCCGCTTCCTCGCCGACTTCGAGATACCCGGTGATCGTGGATTGCGCTTCGCGATGCTCCCGCACGATCTCCTCACCATGCAGGATACCGTTCCGCTCGAACTGCGCGTAATCTGTCGGTGTCGCCGAAAAGGTATTCGTCTCGTGGTAGTACCCCAAGAGCGCCAGCCGCATCCGTCCCCCCTTAGGCTGAAAACGATCTTACTTCGCCGCGAGGGCGCGTACCTGCGTGACGGCATCGGTCATCGCCGCGAGGTAGACGCTCATATCGGTGCCGTAGGAGATGACGTTGAAGCCGATCTCCAGCCATTCCCGCGCCTGTTCGATGCTGCCCGGCTGGATACCCGCGCCAAGATTGCGCCGATTGCAGGCGTCCACGACCCGTTTGAGATTGTCGAGAAATCGCCGGTCATGGAACTGGCCGGGGATACCCATGCTCTGCGACAGATCGTAGTGCCCGACCCAGAGCACGTCCACACCGGGTGTGGTGGCGATCGCGTCGAGGTTTGCGATCCCCTCGACGCTCTCGATCTGGCAGATGACCGTCGTATTCTCGTTCGAGTCGGTGAGGAACTCCGACGGTGTGACGCCGCGATAGCTCGTCAGCGCGCCGCCGAGGCCGATGCCGCGTTTGCCGAGGGGGGCGTATTTCACCGCGTCCACGATGGCTCGGGCCTCATCCGCCGTCCTGACATTCGGCACCATCACGCCGAGCGCGCCCGCGTCCATCGTCCGGGCGAGCAGGTGATAGGCGATCTCCGGCACGCGCACGAAGGGGGCAACCGTGGTGGCGCTGAACCACGCGATGAGATCCGCCACATCGGCGCTGGAAAACGCCGCATGTTCGGTATCAATGATCGCGAAATCCACGTCGCAGCCGTCCATCATCCGCGCCATCCCGCGCGAACCGAACTCCCAGAGCATCTGCCCGACCGGGACATTGCCTGCCGAACGTACCCGTTTGAAGCGGTTTTCCTTCATCCCCGCGCCTCCCATTGCCAGCGATTATCCCGTGCGCTTCCTCATCGTAGACGCATATATCCTACCTGACAATCGGCCGAAAACGATTCAATTGCTCTCGCTCCGCTGAATGTGCATCAGCATGCCTTCTTTCGGGCGCAAGGTGACGAGCGGGGCAACTTCAATCTGCTGGCCGGGGACGAGGGCAAGGCGATAGCGCCGCGCGATGGCCGCGACGATCAATTGCGCCTCGACGAGGGCGAAGGATTGGCCGATGCAGAGATGCGGGCCGCCACCGAAGGGGAAGTAGGCGAAACGGTGCCGCGCCGCGCTGGTTTCCGGGCTGAATCGCTCCGGGTCGAAGCCCTCCGGGTTCGGCCAGTCGTCGGTACGGCGGTGCGTGAGGTACGGACTCATCACGATCAGCGCCTTCGCGGGGATATGATAGCCGCCGATGGTATCCGCCGCGATGGCGCGGCGGGTGCTGATCCAACTCGGCGGATAGAGACGGAGAGTTTCATCCACCACCTTGCGGGTATACGGCAAGCGCATCAGGTCATCCATCGTTGGCGGGCGATCATCGAGCGTCGCCGCGACTTCCTCGTGCAATGTCCGCTCGACGGCGGGATGGAGGGAGAGCGCATACCACGTCCAGACGAGCGCGCTGGCGACGGTTTCATGGCCCGCGATCAGAAAGGTGATGATCTCATCGCGCAATTGCCGGTCGCTCATCCCCTCCCCCGATTCGGCATCGCGCGCCAGCATCAGCATCGCGAGCAGATCGTCCGCCATCTCCGGGTCGCGGCGACGGCGGGCAATCAGATCGAAGATCGCGGCGTCGAGCGTGCGGAT
>JAICJW010000479.1 GCA_025928215.1 Chloroflexia bacterium
GATCGGGCGCCGCCCTTCCATCCCTATCGCTGTGGGGTTACGTTGCCGCGGGGGTGGCAGCGCCTGAGTCGCGCAACCGCTCGCGGTGGATGATGAGCCCCGGCTTCCACGGCGCGCCGAGCACGGGCAGGATGAACCGATCCGCGCCCCAGTAGCCCGCCACCTGCCATGCCAGCACGATCAGGATCGCCAGTGTGAAGAGCACCGGGTTCGTGCTCGCGCTGCCCGCCAGCAAGAAGCTCATGTTCATCAACGCCCCGAAGAAGGCAGCGATGCCCACCAAACCGCCGACGATCAGGCCGATGCCGATCAGCAGTTCACCGAGGCAGATCACCTTGGCGAACCAGGTATACCACTGGTGGTCGAGCATGTACTGCAGGAAGCTGCGGTACCAATCGTAGGAGATCGCCGGCTTGCCCGTCTTCGGGATGGCGACCGCGTT
The DNA here is from genome assembly GCA_025928215.1 of Chloroflexia bacterium. Taxonomy (GTDB): domain Bacteria; phylum Chloroflexota; class Chloroflexia; order Thermomicrobiales; family JALYUS01; genus JALYUS01. The sequence goes on from JAICJW010000479.1 coordinate 443, forward strand.
GGTCCAGAAACCCTTGAGCGCATTCCCGTTCGAGAGCCAGGAGGTACTGCCGGTGATCTTCTCCCAGCCGGCGGTGAACCAAGCGATGCCGACGTAGAGCCGCACCGCCAGCCAGAGCGGGGCGGAGCGGGTATCGTGGAAGAGGAATCGCGAGATCGCCGGCTGCGGCACCTCAGTGGCCGCGACGACTTCGATCGGGCGCGCGGCAGTGTGGTCGTAGATCATGGTGACGACGGCGCCGAGGGCGACGACGAGGCCGAGAATCCCGAGGAATACATGCTCACTCGTGGTGAGCTTGGAGAGGTCCGTGCCGACCTGATGGATGACAAATCCGAGGGCGATGATGACGGCGAGGATCGCGTCTCGCCCGCGCAACTTGGACATTTGACACTCCTTCTTTTGTCTCGGATCCATTCCGAGCGAGTTGCACCAGCGCAGTCGCCAGCGTGCATAGGATGCGGTACCGACCGTCACAGAGTTGCAAGAGCAGCGGCACCGACCGTCACAGAATCGTGTCAATGTCGACCCGCACTTGCTGTGGAGGCGGGCGAAGCCGCCAGACGCAATTGCACTGCCCGCCGGGCGTCCCGGGTACGGCGCATCGGGCCCCAACTTCCCGCACACGATGCACCCGGGCACACCCGATGATCGATGGCGCGGATCATCCCGGTTCCCCGCGAGCCATCATAGGGCCGATTTCCGCTCCGCCCCGCGGTGACGCTCGGCCGATTACTCCGCCGATTGCTCGAGTGCCGCCCGCGTGAGGTGCAGCAGGATCCGGTGCGAATCCGCGGAACGCACCTGCGCGATGGGGACCGTCCGGTGTCCCCGGTGCAACAGCCCGGTCGCCACGATGATTTGCTGCGGCCGCCCGTCCGCGTCCACATCCACCTCATGCAACGCGCCGTTCGACCGTCTCGTCCGTCGGGTCCTCCACGCCGAAGAGCGAGCCGCTGCCGGGATCGTACATACGTGGTCGCCCGCTTGAGATCGCGGCATGTGACGGGAGGGTCATGGCGCCTCCCTACCCTGCGGGGACAAGATGTCGCCAGGTGGCCCGATCGGCATGCTCGGCGACGACGAAATTCTCCTCCTCAAAGGTGTTACGCAGTCGCCGCTGACTGTTGCAGATGCGTGTCGGTTTCGCTGCTCCATCATCCTGGTCCTGCCGCGCTATCTGCCCATGCGTACGGTGGATGGCCCTCGCATGATTCGGTCGGTGCGGGAACACGAAACGGCTCGTGGTACGCTGAAGCGATCCCCGATTCCTCCGTCATCGATCGCGGCGCGGTGCCCGATAGGCTGCTTCAACCATGAATTGCGGCACCTTGGGCAGCGCGAGCGCATCCACAGTCCGCTCGCCGAGGGCGTGGCTCAGTCGTGCGACACGCACATGCACTTCTTGCATGTGCAGTAGCACGACGAGTTCCTGCAGCGCTTCCCCCAGCGCCACGATGCTCCCCGGCGTGCGGCCCTGGGTTCCCAGTAAGAAGAGGCCGGGGGATGCGAGGCCGCGCGGGCCGATGAGTTCGTCTCTCATCACGGATGAGGCGCCGAACTGGTCGGCTGTTTCGCCGGGGAGGTTCGCCAGCCGCAGGCAGTCGCGTACCCGCATCCGGTCGCTCGCCGCAGCCACGGCGGAGACCCATACCCCCGACCGCGCAATGAGATGCGGCAGGGCGTGCTGCAGCCCCTGCGGAAGGGGCCGTGTCTCGTCGATGGGGCTCCGGGCGGCAGGTGCCGTCAGCGCGTTGAAGCGGAGGCAATCATCGAGGGACGGGTCCCGGAAATCTCCAAGCGTGACACACGCAATGATGTCGGGGCGGGCGGGGTCGGGGAGAATGGCGATCTCCGCCGTACGCCCGAACCGATGCGCTGCCAAGCGGAATGCCGCCAGTGCCGCCCCGATCGCGATCAGCGCCAGATGCGATTGGCCGACGACATCGTGCTCGTCCGCAGCGCTGATGGAGGTGAAGATGATTCCCTCCGGGGTGACGGTCGGGAACCAGGAGAAACCGATGACCCGCACGGCGACGTGCGCGGTGTAGCGGAGCAGGAACTGATATTGCGCCACCGCAGGCGCCTGCTGCGGGAAGTCGTCGGTGGCATCGATATCAAAGCGATCCATAAATTCTGCCATTGCGAAAGCCCCAACCTTGTCCTCTGTCCTACGCCGCACATCGCTGTATGAAGCAACAGGATGAGACTTGGGCCGTGCCAAGCGCGCGGCAATGCCCGCCTCCGTATGGCAATTTCGTGCCAATCTCCCGGACCAGCTCCGTCCTGTCTCGGAAAACTGATTTTCGCGAGGCAGGATTAATGCTGACGATCCGTCGCCGGTACATGCGGCATGCCTTCGGCTTTCGCTCCCCGCCCCCGTATCCTCGGGATCTCACTGGCAGTGTGGTCGCAAGCGCGTGGCAGAGTTGTGCACGTTGGGGCTCCCGGTGTGTCAAAACCATGTCAACTCAGGCGAAACAGATCGCTGCCGGCGACGAGGCGTTGGCGCGCACCATGGAGCCATATGGGCAACCTTACCGCCGTTGCAATATTGCCGCATTCGCGGAACGTTCC
>JAICJW010000403.1 GCA_025928215.1 Chloroflexia bacterium
CCCAATGACCGACTGCACCGCGAGACCCTCCATACGATTACCTATCGGGCGATGTGGGGATGGGCGACGGGGTTGATCTTCTTCGGGTGCCGCCTGCTTGGGCTGAACTTCCTCGGCTGGCGGCTCTGGGAGTATGTCTGCCTGGTCGCCGCGCTCGGCTCTGTCGCATACACCGTCTGGTGGCTGCGGGCAAAATATCCCACGCGGGTCGCGAAGTTTCGCAAGGAGCAGCGCCGCAAGGCGTATCTGCGGCCTGGCAGCGCCGCCGCCCTCGCCCTCTCGCACGGCACGCGTGGCGATGTCAGCGCGAAAGCCGACCGCCAGAAGCGCCTCGATCGGGCTGACCCCGCCAACCGCCCCGCCGCGCGCCGCCAGCAGCCGAAGGCCTCCGCGAAGAAGTAGGCTTCATCTCCGGAAAACGCGGGGGAAGGCAAAAAGAGACCGGAGGCAATCCGCCTCCGGTCTTCTGCATTCGGGAAAAGGCCGTGCACCCCTGATTCGATCGGCAACTCTCCAGCTTGCCCGCAGATTCGCGGCTCCAGCCAGGCACTCCCACGTCGCTCAGAAGGGACTTCTTACCGTTGCTACCTTCCGGTCCTGGCGGGGTTCGCAGGCTCCTGACGCATGGGACCCAACTCTCAACGCCGTTCCACCACAGCAGTCCTACAGTGTCGGACCTCACAGGGGAATTCAACCCCGCTAAAGCGGATTGCGGGTACAGGGCACCGCTGGCTCCCCGTCTAGCACGACCAGGGCGTATTCTACGTCCGTTCGTCGGCAGCGTCAAACGCGGAACAGAAAAAGCGGGACTTCGCTCAGTCTTCGTCCTGCTCGAGCACATCAATGGAAGCGACCGCGTCTTCGAGCGAGGCGAAGACGCCGGAGTAGCCATCCGACTGGCGGCGCAGCAGATAGGTCGCCTTGCTGTCGGGGGTGAGGCGGTAGGTCACGCCCTGGGAGTGGAGCAGGTACGCCGTTCGACCGGCCATGCGAGTAAACGCGGTCAGTTCCCGTCCATGCACGATGCGCGGTTCTTCCATTGTTGTCTGGCTGCCGTCCATTATCGAATCTCCTTCTCTCGTGCGCATCGCCCGACCGGCGATCGGCGGCTGGTGATCGTGTGGCTACCCGCGCTGGCCAGCCACCGAAACGGTTGCCCGCTCCGCGATGTCGCGTCGCAGCCAGGAAACCACCTGAGCGTATGTCAGACCCGGCGGCTGCTTGAGCATCGCCAGGTAATTGGCAGGGACGATATCGCCGCAATTCCAGAGTTGGGTCGTGAACCAGCGTGCCCGCCCCCGCGCGTCGAGATCGGTCCAGCGCTTTGTCTCCTGCTGCTCCCAGGGATATTGCTTCGCGCCATCCGTATCGAACCACTCCCACCAGCCTGCATGCTGGGCGCCGTACTCAATCGCCTCGCAGAGCATCGCACGCACATAGACCGGCGCATGGCCGCTTCGTATCGTCATTCTCACAACCTTTCCGTGCTGTTCCAATTTGTTAGCGTGTCATGGCGGGTGTCATGGCGTATTCCTGCCGCGTGTCGGTGCGGCCTGACGGGGAGGGGCGATATTCCCGGCACATTCCGGGAGGGCGAGCAAATCGTCCGTCCACTGGTCGTCCACGACGGTACGCAGGTAGGGGTCTTCGCGGTCATCGGTCACCTGGATGATCGCGCGCTTCCCGCCCACCCGCGTGTAAAACGTCTCTCCACCCGAGTTGATCGCGGCGGTCACCTGCCAGCGCGTCATCTGCCAGCCCTTGCCACCGAGATGGGTGATCCCTTTATGGCGGTCCTGCTGCGGATGCTTCTTCACGCAGGTTACTTCCCGCTCCACCGATGAATGAGACTGGGCCATATGCCCTCCTCCGTCTCCAAGGGATCGCAACGCCTGGCGAGCGACGCTCCGGTCCGGCACGTATTGCTATGGCCTTCAGGGGGCAATTTGTGGGGGCGGTCATGCACCAACAACCGTCAGTTGATCGCCTCTTCATAGAAGTCTACCACAGAATGCGGTAATAACCAGATCATTGAGAGTATTGCACCTGTAGTGCCGTCAGGAGCGGAGCCATCTCTGCGGGTATCGGGAAGGGCAGCGATGCGCGGCTGCCGAATTTCGTTCCGCTGCGTCTGACGCGGTTATCGCAGGAATTCGTCCCCAAAGACAACGTGAACGACCGGTGCGTGCGGTGGGGACTCTGCCCAATCGGTCGGCGTCCACTGGAAGTGGCAGTAGGTCACGTCCGCGATGTAGCCGTTGGGGGTACGTGTCACCTGCATATTCGCCGTGTCGTCCGCCATGCGGCGGATCGGGGCGTCCGTCTGGATCGCGCAGGTCCGGTCAGCCGCGACCATCAGCGCGGCGGGGGCGACGAAGGCGCATTCACCGGGCGCGAGATCGGCAACCGTCTTCCGCGCCGGTCGGTTCGCCCCCCTCGGCATCGCATGCGGTGGTTGCACGATTCCTCGCTCCTCGCGCCCGACCATGGGTGACTATTCCATCGTGCGTAGGATACATCCCCGTCCAAAACGTGTCCAGCAGGGTGTCAAACGACGATGGGTCTCTTATTGGTGGGCAGGGACGCCCTTCACGACGACGCGGGCGGGGACATCGCCGATGACGGCTGAGCCGGCTCCGACGATCGCGCCCGCACCGAGGGTGAGCCAGGGGGCAACATTCGCGCCGATACCGATGAAAGCGCCCTGCCCGATGCGGATGCCACCGGCGAGATGCGCGCCCGGCCCGATATGCGCATACTCCCCGATGATGCAGTCGTGATCCACAGTCGCGCCGGTATTGATGACGCTGTGGTCGCCAAGCGATGTATCAGGATTGACGACCGCACCCGCCATCACCGCGACGCCGCGCCCGAGCCGCACCGAGTTCGCGACTGTCGCGCGCGGGTGGACGGCGGTACACCAGAGGTCATATGCCTGCGGGCCGAGCCGTTCGACGACCGCTTGACGCGCGATGATGTCGCCGATACCGAGGATCAGCCCGCCCGGCAGATGCTCGCGCCAGGTGGCGATGCCACCGAGAATGGGCAACCCCAGCCGCGTCGCGCCCCAGATCGCCGTATTGTCATCGAGGAAGCCGATCACCGGCACACCCTGACAAGAGAGGATGTCGGCGATGACCTTCGCATGCCCGCCCGCGCCGAGGATCAGCACGCCGCTCATGCCGCTTCTGTCGAGCGGTGCGTCGCACCCATGTACTCGCTCATCGTTGCGTGGCCGGTTTCGTTGATGCCGGAGCGGCGGAGAACCTGCCCGACCGTCCGGCAGAGAATTTTCAGGTCAAGCAGCAGCGACTGATGGTCCACATACCAGACATCATAGGCGAATTTCTCCTCCCACGAGATTGCGTTGCGCCCGTTCACCTGCGCCCAGCCGGTCAGGCCGGGGCGGACAGCGTGGCGGCGCATTTGCTCCGGCGTATATCGCGCCGCGTAATGGACGAAGAGCGGGCGCGGCCCGACGAGGCTCATCTCGCCCCGCAGCACGTTCAGCAATTCCGGCAATTCATCGAGGCTGCTGCGGCGAAGGAGCGCGCCGAACCGCGTCATGCGCCGATCGTCCGGCAGAAGATTGCCCGCTGCATCCCGCGCGTCGGTCATCGTGCGGAATTTGATGACGCCGAACGGCGTGCCATCTTTTCCCAGCCGTTGCTGACGGAAAAAGATGGGCGCGCCGATCTTCCGCCGCACGAGCAGCGCGACGATCAGCGACAGCGGCCCGAAAACGGTCAGCCCGCATATGCTCAGAATGAGATCAAGCAGGCGTTGACCGAAGCGATGGTACATGGGAGACCCTCCCGGTCTGCGTCAGGATGTGCGCGTACATCGTCAGCACGTCCGCGTTATTCGTCTTGCCATTGAAGAGCGCTTCGG
>JAICJW010000546.1 GCA_025928215.1 Chloroflexia bacterium
GCTCGCCCACCGCCCGCCCGGCGATAAATGGCCGGGCTCGTCAGGCGAAGCCCACGGAAGGGGCTGAGCAGTACGCGTTCGTTCGCGTAAGAGCGCGTCCCCCCTTCTCGTCATGCTGAGCCGCAGCGAAGCATCTCTCTGACGATGCCCGAGCGCGCCGTATGGGAAACGGGGAGGAGATCCTTCACTGCGGTTCAGGATGACGGAAGATGCGCTTGAGACAACGGAATGATGTGATTCCTATCCAGTCCCTTGAGTGGACTTCGTCTTCTCAGCCCTGTGGATTTATCCCAGGACGAAGGTGGGGGCGAAGATGACGTGCGGGATCAGATACCCGTTCGCCGGACGATGGTGGGGCGAGCACTACGTCATCGATCGTCTCATCCGCTGACCGCATGCCGTTCGGGCGGGCACCACGTCATACGGTCAGCACGACGCCCCCTCACTCCGCGTTCGAGCTCGGGTCCTCGATGTGGCGCAAATAGCGCTCGGCCGAGCGGCGGACCTTCTCTTTGCCGTCGCCGCGGACGATGCCGCCGAAGGCGCCGTAGACGATGTCGTAGTCGAACGGCTCCAGGACGTCGATGATGTGGCGGATCGAGGCTGGATCGAGCGGGATCGTGTTCGGGTAGCTGTACATAAAGCTTACCCAATCTTGATCGGCGACGACTTGCAGCGTGTCGCCGCAGAAGAGGACGCCCTTGCCGTTGGCCCCGTTCGCCCAGTGCAGCACAGCCGCGCCGGGGAAATGGCCGGCGCAGCGAATGATCGTGAGTCCGGGCAGGATCTCCAGCGTATCGCCGCTCCAAAATTCGACGTTCGGGCCGATGCGCATGACATAGCGCCGGTCAAGGTCCGGCAGGTGGATCGGCACGTTGCCGAGCGCATGGCTCCATTCATTCATCGTCGAGTAGTAGTGCGGATGCGACAGCGAAATCGCCTTGGTCCCGCCGCGTCGCTCGATCTCGGCAACGGTCGTCTCATCCAGGTAGGTGAGCGTTTCCCACAGCATGTTTCCTTTGTCGGTTTCGATCAGGAACGCGCGCTGGCCGATACCGAACTTCGGTTCAGTAATGATGCCGGTAACGCCCGGTTCGAGCGGATAGAAATTGTTGTGGTAATGCGTGCGCATCTCCGCGAGGGTCGTCCATTGCTGTCCGTTGTGGCCGACGTATTGCCGGTCGTCCAGGCAGATCGGGCAGCCGGTTGGCGGGTTGGCGCTCGGCGGGAACTGGGTGCCGCAGGTGACGCAAATATAGGCGGCATCTCCCGAGTCGGGTCCGTTGAGCGCGGTCGTTGAGAGTGGCATGGTACTTCCTCCAGACGGCCTAGTCCTTATTTCCCTGTCCATTGTAGAGGACTCCCGGTGATAATTATTCCGAGCAGCATCCTCCATAGCACGGTAACAAAGTCGAGCCTCCGAACGTCTATATGAGCAACGATGGTTGCTCGGCTGAACGCTGGAAATCGAGGAGTCGTCAGGCGTGCGCGGACCAATTCGGTTGATCGAAGTCGCGGGTGTTGTTCTGCTCTTGATCGTGCTGGCGATCGTGGGGAGCCGGGTTTCAGCCGAAAGTGGCGAGTCCGGCCGCTCCGGCTCGGGCGATATCGCCGGATTGATCGCACGACTGCGTCTGGCTGGACTGACCGTCGATGTCGAAGGCGACGCGCACGATGCGCGGCTTTCGGTACCCGGCCGAACGCTGAAGGTCGATGGTGAGCGCGTCGATGTCTATGCCTATGATGACGCCTGGAGTGCCGACGCCGATGCCGCGAAGCTCATGGATAATGTCGGCGACGACCTGACGGACTGGATCGCCGCCCCACACCTCTTCCGCGACGATCGCCTGCTCATCATCCACGCCGGCGGCTCGCACGAGTTGAATGAGTTACTGAGCAACCTGCTGGATAGCGGCGCGTATCTTCACGAAGTTCGGTGACGCGAGCGGCTTACAGCGCCACCATCTCACCCTCCCGAGCCACGTCAAGATCCGCCTCGCGAAGCCATGCATGAGCTCCAGCGTCGTCGCGAATGAGCGGGTTACTCTGGTTGATGTGAAGGAAGCGGATCTTGGCGCGCTCGGATGCTGGTAGCGTCGCGAAGCGTTCGATGCTACTCGCGATTGTTGGGTGCGGAATCTCGCGCAGATCGCGGCCCGGCAACTCCTGAGCGCTCAGGAACGTGCCGTCGAGGTAGGCGACGTCGACGGATGAGAGCACGTCCTCGATGCGTGTACCTGTCGTCTCCCAATCGTCCCAACC
>JAICJW010000434.1 GCA_025928215.1 Chloroflexia bacterium
AATCTGATTGGTGGCAGGTGGACGGAAGCGACAGACGAGAGCCTGCCCATTTTCAACCCGGCGACGGGCGAAGAGATCGAGCGCGTGCCGCTCTCCGGAGCAGCGGAGGTGGACGCTGCGGTGCAGGCGGCGGCGCGGGCATATCAATCGTGGTCGCAGACCGCAGTGATGGATCGCGTGCAACTGATGTTCCGCTTCAAGGCGCTTTTGGAAGCGCATATTGACGAACTCGCCGCCATTGTCACGCGGCATCACGGCAAGACGCTTGATGAGGCGAAGGGCGAGACGCGGCGGGGTATTGAAGTCGTAGATTTCGCGTGTGGCGCGCCGACGCTCCTCCAGGGGCGGACGCTCCGACAGGTCAGCAGCAACGTGGATCAGGACTATTACCGCTATCCGCTCGGCGTCGTCACGGGCATTCCCCCGTTCAACTTCCCGGTGATGATTCCACTCTGGATGTTTCCGCTCGCCGTCGTCGCGGGGAATACGTTTATCCTCAAGCCGTCGGAACGGACGCCACTCGGCGCGGTGCGGCTGGCGGAACTCTTTCTGGAGGCGGGCTTCCCGGAGGGCGTCCTGAATGTCGTCCATGGCGCGAAGGAGGCGGTGGACGCGCTTATCTCTCATCCCGGCGTCGCGGCGGTCTCGTTCGTCGGCTCGTCGGCGGTGGCGAACTACGTCCACACCGAGGCGGCGCGGCATGGCAAGCGCGTGCAGGCGGCGGGCGGCGCGAAGAATCACATCGTTGTCCTGCCGGATGCCGACCTCGATCTGGCGATCCCCGCCGTCCTGAATTCCGCCTTCGGCAACGCGGGCGAGCGCTGCCTCGCGGGGAGCGTCGCGGTCGCCGTCGGTACGGCACAAGGGCCACTGCTGGAAGCCTTACAGGCGGAGGCGCGCAAACTGACCGTCGGCCCCGGCGATCAGCCGGGCGTCCTGATTGGCCCGCTGATCCGGGATGAGCACCGCGCGAAGGTCGTTGGCTACGTCGAGCGTGGGGAGCGCGAGGGCGCGACGGTGCTCGTGGACGGGCGAGAATACCTCGACCGCCCCGGCTATTTCCTCGGCCCGACGATCCTCGACAATGTCTCGGCGGGCATGGCGGCAGGCCGGGACGAAATCTTCGGCCCTGTCCTCTCCGTTTCACATGCAACGACGCTCGACGCGGCAATTGCCCAGGCGAATCAATCGAGTTTCGGCAACATGGCGACGGTTTTCACCGCGAGCGGATCATCGGCGCGCGCCTTCCGCGAGCGGGTCGAGGCGGGGATGATCGGCGTCAATCTCGGCGTCGCGCAGCCCTTCGCCTTCTATCCCTTCTCCGGCTGGAAGAGTTCGTTCTACGGCGATCTTCACATCCACGGCACCGATGGGGTGGACTTCTACACGCGCAAGAAAGTCGTCGTCTCCCGCTGGTAACAGGCTGAAGCCTGCTCCACCGGCATGAAAACGGGCCACCCGATCGGGTGGCCCGTTTTTCTTGTGCGCATTTCGGGATTAGACCGGCGAGCGGCTGCCCGTGATCGCGCGGACGATCCACGTCAGGATCAGCGCGCCGATGAAGGCGACGACGATCGAGCCGATCAGCCCAACCGTGGCGTTGACAAAGAAGCCGACGATGATGCCGCCGATGAAGGCGCCAATCAACCCGACGATCAGGTCGGAGATGATATTTCCGCCGCCCGAACCCGCTACCATATGCGCGAGCCAACCGGCGATCAGGCCGACGATGATCCAGCCGATAATACCGATTCCCCAGGAAATTGCTGCAAACTCGACCATGGACGAAACCTCCTAGCAGCTACGAGTGAACCGAACTCTCCGCTCTCCCATTATGCAACCCGCGTGCCACGGCTTCTCTACGATCACCGCCCGCGTGCTCGCGCCAAAAGTCCGCTCCACTGTGGTACGGCGTCTGCGTGCATTCCTGTCGGCGATCTTTTTTATCGAGGAAACGATGTAGCGCTCACGCAGCAACGACGCACCACTCGGCACGCCCGACGGACTAAACAGGAAAAAGGAGAATGCGCTTCTTGATAGGAAGTAGTGGTAGACTCGCGTGGGAGGCAGGCGTCGGGCGGTATTGAAGGAGCACGATAAGACTGATGGTCGGAGTGGATCTTTTTATCGCGGGCGTCTTCTTCGCGGCGATCGGTGCGGGGTTGTTGGGATCGCTCGTTGGCCTCGGAGGCGGCATCCTCATCGTACCGCTACTTACGATTGGCTTTGGTCTCGATATTCGTGTCGCAATCGGCGCGAGTATTGTGTCAGTCATTGCCACCTCCAGTGGGGCGGCGGCGGCCTATGTACGCGATCATCTGACAAATATTCGCGTCGGCATGTTACTCGAACTTGCGACTTCTTTCGGTGCGGTGACGGGTGCGTTCATTGCCGTCTATCTCAATGCGCGCCTGCTCTTTATTCTGTTTGGCGTCATCCTCCTTTTCTCGGTCGTCCCAACGATCAAGAAAATTGGTGAGGATATTCCGCAACATGTCGTCAATGACCGTCTCGCGGCGTATCTCAAACTGGCAAGCACCTATCCGGATCGCGCGCAAAACCTGATGGTTCCTTATCAGGTGACGCATGTGCCCCTCGGTTTCGGCCTGATGTATATCGCCGGAATCGTCTCCGGATTATTGGGAATTGGCTCTGGCGCGCTCAAAGTCCTCGCGATGGATACGGCGATGCGCCTGCCGATCAAAGTGTCATCGGCGACGAGTAACTTTATGATCGGCGTTACCGCCGCCGCGAGCGCCGGTATCTACTTCTGGCGGGGTGATGTCCTTCCGGTCGTCGCGGCACCGGTCGCGCTCGGTATTTTGCTCGGCGCGACGCTCGGCGCGAAATTACTGGTACGCTTCCGCAATACGACCGTGCGGCTCGTCTTCCTGCCCGTGCTGGCAATCGTTGCGTTGGAGATGTTGCTGCGTGGGCTTGGCGTGCTGTGAGTGCGCGATCGGAAGGGCGGATGGAGCGAGATACGGCAATGATCGTTGAACACCCCCTGGAGACGCCGGACCCGCCCGGTGGCCCGGGGTTGGAAATCTGGATCAGTTACGTCCTCCGCATTGGCGTCCTGATCGCGGCAGCGGTTATCCTGATCGGATTAGTCCTGTTGATTATTCGGGGGCCGTCGGGCGGTGGGTCAACATCGCTCCATCAGATCGTTGACCGCGAGCAGCAGATGACGGTCCGGCCATCCGTGATTCTGCACGGGGTGAGGGCGGGTAATGCGGTCAATATCATTCAACTCGGCATTTTTGCGCTTATCCTGACACCGGTCACGCGCGTCGCCATGACGATTGTGCTGTTTGCCCTGCAACGCGAGAGAGTCTTCACCCTCGTTACGCTTGCGGTCTTCCTCATTCTCTTGTTCGGACTGACCGGCCTGGGAACGTGATGCCGCGTGAACTTAAACGATACCGGTGGGGTGCGGCGAACGTAGAAGCGTGGGACGAGACTGCGGTATCCTTGCAGGGACGCTCTTGTTGGTCGGCGCTTCGGAGGCATCGGAATGCTCTTAACGATTGTCGGTTTGCTCGCGGTACTCCTCATCG
>JAICJW010000144.1 GCA_025928215.1 Chloroflexia bacterium
AGTTCATCGGCGGCGCTCGGCGTCCGGGTCGCGCCGCGCCCGTCGAGGTCGCGGTAGCGGTCGGCAATCGCCGCGCGCAGATCGTCGAGGGCATCTTCGGGCGATTGGCCCATCGCACGGAGTCCGACCGCCGGCGCGCTGATCGTCACGTATTCGTCGCGCCACTCGGCGACGATGGGCAGCGGCTGGCTGAGGGTCAGCCCGTCATCGAGATCGCCGGTCAGGGTCAAGGCCTGATGGCTCACGGATACACCTCCACTGGCCGCACGCCGACGAATTGACGGCCCGCCTCCGCCGCCGCCGCATAGACCTCGCGGAATGGCACCTCTGCCGCCCGCGCAATCGCCGCGACCTGCTCGTATTCCGGCACCGCGTCGAGCGCCGTGCCTTCCCATTCCTTGATCTTGACCCGCACCGGACCCCACTGCGTGACGACCGTTTCCCATCGCCGGTCCGCTTTCTCGCGCGTGATCGGCGTGGCGCGAACGCCGAAGGTCGTCGTTTCGCGCAGCAGGGTCGCCGTCACCGCGAGCCGGTCAGCGTCCGAACAGATCGCCGAGACCTGCACGGCGGGGCGGCTCTTCTTCATCGTGATCGGCGTGAACCAGGCATCGAGCGCGCCCGCCGCGAAGAGCCGCTCCAGGGCGTAGGCGAGCGCTTCGGGCGTCATGTCGTCAATATTGGCGGAGAGCAGGATTTCCGCATCGCTCGTTGGGTCCGCCATCACGTTGGAGAGCGGCACATCGTCGCTGATCGGCACGGCGGTAAATGGCGCATCGTCGGTACGCGATGCGACGGACGTCCCGAGCCAGATGCGCAGGCAGTTCGGCCACGGCATCCGGCGCGTGCCGAACCCGTAACCGACCGCCTGCACCGTCATCGGCGGGCGGTCGAATGCTTCGGCGAGCGCGGTGACGATTGCCGCGCCCGTCGGTGTGACCGTCTCTTTGTCGGTGTCGAGCGGTACCGTCGGCGCGTTGACGCGGGCGAGCAGCGCGAGCGTCGCCGGGGCGGGAACGGGGATCAGGCCATGCTGCGAGTCTGCCCAGCCGTGCCCCTGCGCGAAGGGGGAGGCGTAGACCGTCTCGATGTCGAGGAGATCGAGCGCGACCGCCGTGCCGACGATATCTATGATGCTATCGAGCGCGCCGACTTCGTGGAAATGGACATCGTCCACCGCGACGCCATGCACCGAGGCTTCCGCGACCGCCAGCGCGCCGAAAATGCGCAGCGACCGTTCCTTCGCGCGCTTGGCTAAACCGGAATCCGCGATGATCGTGCGAATCGTGCGCCAATCGCGTTGCGGCTGATCCGCCTCGACGTCCACAATCACGTGCGTGCCGCCGAGCGCATGCTGGCTTGCTGGTTCAGCGCGGAGCGTGTAGCCGGAGAGGCCGAGTGGCGCGAGGCCATAGGTCAGATCTTCCAGCGACAGACCGGCGTGGATGAACGCGGCGAGCGTCATATCCCCGCTAATCCCGGCGGGCATATCGAAATAGGCGATCCGTGTCATGCCGCCTCCGTCGCGCTGGACGACGTGGCAACCTCGGCGCGCAATTGGCCGCAGCCCGCCGCGATGTCCGTCCCGCGGGAGAAGCGGACGCTTGCTGGGAGGCCGCGTGCGACAAGCATTGCCGCGAATGCCTCCGCGCGTTCACGCGTGGGCCGGGTGAGGATTGTCCCATCCAGCCCGACCGCCTCCGCGACCGGATTGAGCGGGATGAGGTTAACATGGCAGAGAATCCCTTTGAGGAGCGCCGACAGTTCGTTCGCGACGGTTCCCGTATCATTGACTCCCGCGATCAAGGCGTACTCGAACGAGACGCGGCGGTGCGTCTTCGTCACATAGAAGCGCACGGCGTCAAGCAGTTCGGCAATAGGATAGTGCATATTCACCGGCATCAGTGCGGAGCGTGCTTCGTCGGTCGTCTGATGGAGCGATACTGCCAGATTGATCTGCCATGGCTCCTCGGCGAGGCGGCGGATACGGGGCGCAAGCCCGACGGTGCTGACCGTGATGCGGCGCGCGCCGAATTTCAGGCACTGCGGTTCGTTAAGGAGAGCGATGGAGCGCATCACCTGATCGTAGTTCGCCAGTGGTTCGCCCATGCCCATATAGACAATATTCGTCAGCGGTTCCCCCTGCGTGTGACTGAGTCGGGCGAGCGCGACGACCTGCGCGACGATCTCGCCCGCTGAGAGATTGCGCGACAGGCCCATTTTCCCGGTCGCGCAGAAGGTGCAGCCGTACCCGCAGCCCGCCTGCGAGGAGATGCAGGCGGTCGTGCGCTCCCGATAGTGCATGAGCACGCCCTCGATCAAGCATCCGTCCGGGGTGCGGAAGAGCAATTTCGTCGTCCGACCATCGCTGCTCGTCACACGCGTCACTTCGGCCAGGATGTCGAGCGGGAATGCCGCGTCAATCGCTGCGCCCAGCGCCTTCGGCACGCCGGGGATCGCCGTCGCGCGGGATGCGAAATGACTGTAGATACCACTGAAAAGTTGCGCGGCGCGGAATGCGGGCTGCCCCTGCGCCGTCAGCCACGCGCCCAGGTCTTCCGGCAGCAGATCATAGAATGAAACCGTCGCACCGCGCGGCACGGCAGGCAGCGCCGCATCTATTGTCGTCTCAACCGTCATGTTCGTCGTTCCCTCACGCAACGCGACCGGCCCCGAGGGGCCGGTCGCAATTCATCCGAATCGCCAACCTTGGGCCGACCGCGCTAGTTGCGCCGGCCGCCGCCCATGCCCGAGACGAGCATGATGTAATAGAGCAGTTGCAGGATCGCGCCCGCTGCCGCCGCCAGGTAGGTGAGCGCGGCTGCATCGAGGACGCTCTTCGCCTCGCCATATTCGCTGCGCGAGACGAGGCCATTGCTCGCAAGCAGTTTCATCGCGCGATTCGAGGCATCGAACTCGACCGGCAGGGTGACAAGCGCGAAGACGGTGCCGAGCGAGAAGAGCGCGACACCGAGCCAGGCGATGCCGATCGCGCCGGTGAAGATACCGAGCAGGAGCAGCACCCAGCCGAAGTTCGAGCCGATATTGACCGCCGGGACAATCGCGCCGCGCAGTTTCAGATAGGCGTAATTCTCCTTATCCTGCACCGCGTGACCCGTCTCATGCGCGACGATGCCCTGCGCCGCGACGGAGATGTTGCCATAGACCCCATCCGAGAGCCGTAGAACCTTCTCACGCGGATCGTAGTGGTCCGTCAGTTCGCCGGGTACGCGCTCGATCTGCACATTCTGCAAACCCTGTGCGTCGAGCAACCGCCGGGCGACCTGCGCGCCGGTCAGCCGGTTCTCGGACGGAATCTGCGCCATCTTGGCGTACGTGCTCTTGACACGCCATTGCGCGTACAATGCGAGGAACAAACTCGGCAAAAGAAACGCGAAGTAGAGCGGACTGAAAAACATGATCGCCCTCCAGAAAAATGCCGGTGCGACGCCGTTGTGACCGGACGCAAGGCCCTTGCCGCGCCTCGTCGCGGGTGCCGCCGGAGAGAAAATCGGATGATCCCGGCCGCACCTTGTATATACGGATACCGTGCGCGGTGGTTCCATCATTACCCACCCCGCCCTGTCGTGCACCGTATGTCTTCATAGTACCATAACAGCCGGACGATGCGGCGCATTCCGGGGCAACGGCTGTGGGAGGGTTTTGTGATGAACGAGAGGGCGGCACGGAAGGAAAGCGGTATGCCTGTTCAGCCTTCAGGCCGTGCCACCGACTTCGACGCGAACGCCGCGATCGCGGCGGTGGAAGCGGAGATGCTAGCGCATCTCCAGACGGACGCACCGGCGCTCGCGCCGCTCTACGGCATGATGCGCTATCACCTCGGCTGGGCGACGGCGGCGTTCGCGCCGGAGCGCGCGAACGGCGGCAAGCGGTTGCGCCCGCTCGTCTGCCTGCTCTGCTGCGCCGCCGCCGGAGGCGACCCGGCGTATGCCATTCCCGCCGCCGCCGCCATCGAGTTGGTTCACAACTTCACGCTCGTCCATGACGACATTCAGGACAACAGCGCCTCCCGTCGGCACCGCCGCACGGTCTGGAGCATCTGGGGCGCGGCGCAGGGCATCAACGTCGGCGATGGCATGTATGCAATCGCCCATCAGGCATTGCTCGGCCTGCGCGGCCGGGGTGCCGCGGCGGAGAAGGTGCTCGACCTGATGGCCGGGTTCGATGCGACCGTTCTCCGCATTTGCGAGGGGCAATTCCTCGATATCGGCTTCGAGAGCCGGTGGGACATCACCGCCGATGATTACCTCGCCATGATCGGTGGCAAAACGGCTGCCATCTTCGCGTATGCCGCACGGGCCGGCGCATTGCTCGCGGGCGCGGACGAGGCGCGGGCGGATGCCTTCGAGCGGTTCGGCACCGCTATTGGCCTCGGCTTCCAGGTGCGCGACGATCTGCTCGGCATATGGGGCGACCCTGCGGTGACAGGGAAGGATGCCGCCGACGACATCCGCCGCCGCAAGAAGTCGCTGCCGATCATTATGCTGCACGAGCACGCCGGCGAGAAAGATCGCCACGCACTCGAATCCGTGTATGCGAGTGCGGAAGTCGCTCCGGGCGACGTTGCCACGGTCATTACGATGCTCGACGCCGCCGGTATCCACGATGCCTGTCAGGAGCAGGTCGAGCGGTATCACACGCGCGCCGCCGCCCTGCTCAATGAATCGCGCGCGTCCGGCCCGGCCGGTGCCGCACTCGGCGGATTAATCGAACGAATGGCCGCACGGGATGCCTGATACTATTCCCGGTGGTGGGAGGCTTTCCAGCCTCTCAGTCCCCTTCCGAGAGTGATCGCCTGTAGACCTGCTACCACCGATCAAAAAAAGCGTCGTCCATCGCTTGGTTGTGCGAGAAAATCACCGATACCCTGGCCGGTAGCCATATCCCGCGAGGCGTGTTCGTCCGACCGTGAACACTTTGATCAGTACCACACCGGCGATGAAGCCGCCGATATGCGCCCAGTAAGCGACGTTATCGCCGCTCGCGCCACCGGAGCGGAAATTGACGCCGAGGGTCACGAAACCGTTCAATGCTTGCAAGATGAACCAGTAGCCAATGACGATCCAGGCGGGCAGCACGAGGGGGATAAAGATAATCCCCAGGAAGATGACGTTGCGCACCCGTCCGCGCGGCTTCAGCACGATGTAGCCGCCCAACACCCCGGCAATTGCCCCGCTTGCGCCGATGGATGGGGCGAGCGAACTCTGGTTGAAATAGATGTGCGCGACGTTTCCGGCAAGCCCCACCAGCAAATAGAAAATGATGAAGCGAAAAGGCCCCATCGCATCCTCGACGTTGTCTCCAAAGACCCAGAGAAAGAGCATGTTCCCGCCGATGTGGAGCCAGCCGCCGTGCAGGAACATCGCCGTGAAGAGCGTCAGGTAGAGCGCCGAATTGATCTCCGGGTTCGCGGCCTGAAACGCGGCGGTATGCGTGAAGCGCGCCGGAATCACGCCCCACTTGTAGACGAAGAAATCCTGGTCGCGGCCATGCAATGTCAGCATATAGAGAAAAACCGCGACGTTCAGCGCGATCAGCAGATACGTCACGACCGGGCGGTGCACGCGGTCGCGGTTGTCATCGCCGATGGGGAACATCGCCGCTCCTTACGCGGGAGGCTGAACCGGCCCGGTCGGCATCTCCTCGTCATGCGCCGTATCGCGTAGCGCCCGACGGCGGCGCGCCTGAAGCATCATCAGATACATCGTCAGAATGCCGGCAAGGAAGCCGCCGACGTGGCCCCAGTGGGCGATGTTGGCAAGGAAATCACTGCCGGTCAGGTTCCGAATGATCTGCGCCGGGATGAGCGCCGGGATGAGGATGAGCGCGAGCATCCAGATGATCGTCTTCGTCCGATCCGGTCCGGGCGGGAGGAGCAGAAAATAGCCGCCCATCACGCCGTAGACCGCGCCGCTCGCGCCGATAAACGGTGAATCCGAGTGCCGGTAGAGCAGGAGCACCGCGAGGCTGCTCGCCAGTCCGGCGAGCGTGTAGAGCAGCACGAATCGCGGCGTGCCAATCGCCAGTTCGAGCATCCGGCCGATGGCGAGCAGGAGGAACATATTTAACGCGATATGCGCGAATCCGCTGTGCAGAAAGAGGCTGGTGATCAACGTCAGCGCGCGGGGGCTACCGAGGAGATCGCGGTAGGGCAACGCTTCCGGCCGGGTGAAGCGGGCCGGGATGAGCGCCCAGTTGACGAGGAAGAGGTTGTAGTCGCGCACGGCCATCGTCTGACCGTAGAGAAAGACGACGGCATTGATCGCGATGATTGTGTACGTCGCGGTGGGCCGTCGCAAGCGTGCGCGAACCTGGGCAGGTGAAGGAACGACATCGCCTACCATGTATTACGGCGACGGCTCGGTGAATTCGTTGCCGCCAAGGGTGCCAAACAAGTCCTGCATCGAGGCGATGCACGCGTTGATGGTTGCCCCGCCCGCACGGGGCGCGAACATGAGGCCGATCACCAATCCAATCGTCAGGTATTTGACCGCGATGCGCAGGCGGTCATCGGCAGGATTCGTTTTCATGCCGATGGCTCGACAATCGGGCCGGTTGCTTGTTCGGTGCGCGGGATGTACGCGGGCTGCAACTCAACGACCGGCTCATCGTCCAGCAAATCGTCATCCTCCGCCGCCCGATTGAGCAGCAGCGTCGCGATCACGCCCGCCAGGATACCGAGCAGAATGCCGATCGTGAATGCGCGGTCTTTCCGCGTCCTCTTCGCTACCGGCTCCGCGTACGCGTCTTCAATCGTCATGCACGCCCCTCCTCTGTCTCGCCGCCCGCCACCATGCGCGGAGCGGTATCTCCCCGGCCACCGTTTGCACGAACAGGGCCGCCATCTCACGCATCCGATAATACCGGCGGCTGCGCGCGGTATAGTACCGATCGTCCGTCGCCGCCGTCTGCACCGCGAAGCCCTCCTTCAGAAACAGCAGCGCCGTCCGCCAGAGGTGAAACGGATCGCTCACGATGATGACCGACTGCCACCCTGCCCGCCGGCCAAGCACACCGATGGCTCGCGCGCTCTCCAGTGTTCGTGTCGCCCGTGATTCAATGACGACCGCCTCTTCCGGCACACCCCCCGCGACGGCGAGCGCCTGCATGACTGATGCCTCCGCGATGCCCGCCTCGCCCACGCCGCCTGTCACGACAAGCCGTGGCGCGAGACCCGCATGATACAGCGCCACCGCCCGCCGTACCCGGCCCTGTAGCGCAGCCGATGGGCGACCGTTGCCGTGTACCTGTGCGCCGAGAACGATCAACGCATCTGCCGGCGTATGCACCGTCTCCCGCTCGCCATAGCGAACGACCGCGTACAGCGCCGCGACGCTCGCCAGACCTGCCGCACCGGTACCGAGCGCGCTAATGCCGACTCTCCGCATACGAATTGGAACGCCGTCATCATCCACTCATGCTAGTATAGCATTCGCGTCTCGCTCGCCGTATCGTGTATGCGACGAGACAGACGTTGAGACCGAAAGGGACGAGACACCGCGTGACGGCGACACGATCATTGCTTGATCCAACTACATTGAACTGGGATGCGCACGGCCTCGTCACGGCCATCGTGCAGGACGCGACGACGGCGGCGATCCTGATGGTCGGCCACATGAACGCGGAGTCGTTGCGCCGCACCCTCGCCGGACCGCACGTCTGGTTCTGGAGCCGGAGCAGGCAGGAACTGTGGGAGAAGGGCGCGACCTCCGGCCATTTCCTTGATGTCGTCTCCGTCACCGCCGATTGTGACGGCGACGCATTGCTCATCCGCGCGACGCCGCACGGCCCGACGTGCCATACAGGGAAGGCGTCGTGTTTCCACCGGCCAATGACCGAACCGGCATTCATTGCCGCCGAAGATGATCTGGCTGAGGTGCCCGGAGCGATTGGTCCCGACGTCCTCCGGGATGTTACGGCGGTGATTGCGGAGCGGCAACGCACGATGCCAGACGGCTCGTACACGACCTATCTCTTCCGTGAGGGGTTGGATAAGATCGCTAAGAAAGTCGGCGAGGAAGCGACAGAAGTAGTGATCGGCGCGAAAAATGTCGAGCGGGGTGATACGACGGGTCGCGATCTGCTGGCAAACGAGATCGCCGACTTATTCTATCATGCCCTCGTGCTCGCGCAGGCCACCGACTTGCCCGATGAAGCAATCTGGCTGGCCCTCGCGCAGCGGCGCGGACACGCTGTAGACACGCCGCCCCGCGCGCCGAAACCACGGAAGTAACCCCCTCATCATCAATTTCCCTGCGCGTTTTACAGGTATTCCAGCGGCTTAGCGACGATGCGCCGGTTTGGCTGATCAATGTCGAGTATGACATCCTTGATCGCTGGGAGCAGTAATTCCGTACCGTCCGGTTGCGTAACAATGTAGACATCGTTCGCGCCGGTTTGCAGGATGCTGGTGAGCACGCCGAGTGTCTCGCCCGCGGGATTGACGACGGTCATGTCTATCAACTGGTGCCAGTAATACTCGCCCTCATCGAGCGGTTTCGCGTCGCGGATGTCCATATAGAGCGGCATGCCGCGATAGAGCGCCGCCTCATTGCGCGAGGAAATGCCGCTCACCTCCAGAATGGCGGTCGGGCTGGCACCGCGCAGGGAGCGGAGCCGGCGGCGCTGTGGGTCCTCGCCGATGGAGATATGCGTGAGCGATGCGAGGCGTTCGGGGAAGTCGGAGACGATGCGGACGCGCATCGCGCCATTCGTGCCGTGTGGTGCGCCGATAATACCGACCATCAGACGCTCGGGCGGTGCGTCGTGAGGGGGCTGCTGGTCAGGCGCGGGGGAGGGCGGTGCAGTCTCGCCGTGTGGCGTCTCGTCGGACATGCTCAATCGTCTATATCGAGCGAGACGCGCACGCCCTGCTTCGCGGCGGAGGCGGCGAGCACCGCGCGGATGGCGCGGGCGATCTTGCCCTGACGGCCAATCACCTTCCCCATCTCTTCCGGGGCAACGGTGAGGCGCACCTCGACATTGTTGCCGAACCGGTTGGAGCGGACGCCGATCTGATCCGGGCTGGAGACGAGCGATCCGGCGATGTAGCGGACGAGGTCTTCCATTGACTCGCTGGAGGTATCCACCATGTTACGCCTCGATGGCGGGTGCCGCAGCCCCGTCAGTGACACCGGCGCGCTTGAGGAGTGACGCGACGGAATCGGTCGGTTGTGCGCCGACACTCAACCAATACTTGACACGCTCCGCGTTGACGACGATCGTGCTCGGCTCGGTGAGCGGGTTGTAGTGGCCGACGTTCTCGACATACCGGCCATCACGCTTCGAGCGCGCCTCCTGGACAACGATTCGATAATGGGGCTGCCCCTTGGCGCCCATCCGGGTCAAACGCAGTTTCAGCACGTCAGCGGTTCCTTCCTCGGCATCGTCTACACTCACTCGTCTCGCATGCATAAAGGCGGATGAAAAATCCGCAGCGATTCATGGTACATGCAACGGCGGCGGGAGTCAATGCGACAGGTTCGAATAATTTGCGCCCCGGCCTCGACGGGACGCGGCTGACCGCATCGCCCGGCTCGCGCCATCACGACGCGGGTACATGCCCCGCGCCGATGAATATCCCCACAAAGACCGACAGGCTCTCTTCCTCGCTCGCGCGTTCGAGATCGGCGAACAACGCGTCCATCCGCTCAGAGGTAATGCGCCCTTCGGTAACTAGCGCCGCCGCCGTAGAGTTGGGATTCCAGCCGTACTGCGTCACCGCGTCGTAGCGCGTGCCGAAGTGCATCAGCGGCACGATCTCCC
>JAICJW010000533.1 GCA_025928215.1 Chloroflexia bacterium
GCGCCACGCCGCAGGACGTGGCGGCAGTCAGTCAGCGCCTCGCGGATCATGGCGATCTCGACCGCGAGCAGGGGACATGCGTCGTCTGCCATCAGGCGAAGATCGTGAACAGCCTCATCACTTCACGGAATGTCTCCGGCTGATGCCGTACAATCTTCTCCCGCGGTGGTGATTGCGGGCTTTCCTCGTTCTCTCCGGCTTCCGTCTCAGCGCGTACCGGCATCATCGGGGCGAGAGATAGCGAAAGGGCGGCTACGCCGCAGAACGCGATCGCACCACGCCGCGAGGATGGGTACATGCGCGCGGCGACTTCCCTCGCCGATCATCGGGACCACCCCGAGGCAGACCCGCAGCAAAAGGCCGGAGAGATAGCCACGCAGGCTGGTATCCTCCGGCCTGCTCCGCCACGCCGCGATGTATACACGCCCTGGCATCAGCGTCCACCAGACTGCCCGGAGGTAGGGTCGGATACCCCGCAGCCGCAGCAGCGACCCAGCGAGCAGCCACCATTGGAACAGCGGCTCCCGTGTGAGATCCCCAGCCTCCTTCCTCGCGCGATGCGAGGCGAGCAACCGATATTCGATGTGCGACATCGAGACCGCGCGCCGCGACACGTCGAGGAAATACGGGGCAATCGTATCGAGTGGAATAGGCGCATCGAGCCAGTCGCACGCCGCTTCGAGGGCGGCGAAGACCGCGGCATGTAGCCGCAGCGAGCGCGCCTCCGCCGCGACCAATACCCAGTCGAGATCATCCACATGGGCGGCGGCGATCCGGCAGAGATCGTGCAACCAGAGCAGCCGGTACCCCGCGTGGCGCGTGGCGAGATGGCTGGCAACATGAAGCAGCAGGTCTTCCGGCGCGATGCGCCAGAGGGTCGCGCCGTCGAATGTCTCCCGCCGCGCGCGCCCCCACATGCCATCCGCGTGCCGCAAGAGGCGCGTCACGAGCGTTGGATCGTACGCGATCAGTGCCCCGACCGCTGGGTCAAGCGGCTCGATGCGGTACTCGACGACCGGCGTTGCTTCCGGCATGGTGCGGGCGAACTTCCACTCGCGCAGAATCGGACGTTTCATGTGCGGATCAAATACCGGCGGCACGAACTCTTCCCGGTAGCCGAGATCGCGAAGCAGGGCCGCGAATCGTGCCGCGCCATCGGGCCGGACCATGAAATCGAGGTCACTGAGCGGCCGGAGCGCCGCCGCCGAATAGTACAGCGGCGCGAGGACGGCTCCCTTCAGCGGCATGGCATCCACCTTTGCGGCACCGGCGGCATCCAGGATGCGCGCCAGTTCCGTCAGCAGCGCGCGGTTGCGGAAGTGGCTCTGCCAGTACGTCGCATGCAGGTTCGCCGTCACTGTCGGCGGCACGGGAAGCGCCGGCGATTGCAGCGCGGCATGCAGCAAGGGAGTGATGCCCTGCTTGTCCGCCGCGCGCCGCACATACGCCCAATCGAGCGATCCGTCCGGGGGCAGGGTGGCGATATCCGGTGCGAGGCGGGCGGTGGCGCGGAGAAACGTGTTCTCCCGGTGATAGCGGGCGCCGTCCATCACAGCACCGGTGCGGGCGCGCATTCGCCGGCGACGAGCGCGCGGACACACTCCACCGTCGCGCCGAGATCGCCAGCGGAGAGCGCATAACATCGCGCGTGGCGCGTCAGCCGGGCGGCAACGCCGAGGGCGAGCGCGGGATTGTGGTCGAGCGTCATGCTATACGGCAGAAGGGCGGTCACTGCATCCGCAATGGAGAGCGACACGAGCGCGGGCGGTTCTGTGGGGGCGAGCGTCGGGAAGAGAACGAACTGGACCGGCGCATTCGCCGCCGCCCAGCGCGCCGGGAGCGTGTAGCCCTCGGGGAGCGATGTGGATCGCCAGACCGGTGGCCCACCCAGCGCTCCGACCAGCGTGCGGCTCACGTCATCGGTATGGAAGGCGCGCTGGAGCGGTTGCGGCATCAGGCTCATCGGCGCGATCAGCGTCACGTCGTCCGCGTATGGGAGGAAGCCACGCGCCATCAGTCCGAGCGTGAGCGTCGTCTTACCGCTCCCCGAGGCACCAACGACGAGCACGCCGCACGACTCAGAAGGATCGGCGAGCGCCGCCGCGTGGAGATGGAAGCAATCGCGCCGGTACGCCACCAGATTGGTGACGAGGTGCCATTCGAGCGCAATCAACGCATCCGCGCGCTGCCCGCCGGTATAGACGCACGTTTCATTTGTGAAGAGCGACCAGCGGGCCGCGTCGTCACAGGCAAGCCGGTAGTGCGTCACCGCATCCGCCGGGGGACTGCCAGGGAGTCGGAGATCGCCGAAAATCCCCGCGACGCTCGCCAGCATGTCGGCGTCCGGGGCGGTCACGATCGCGCGATAGCCGAGC
>JAICJW010000485.1 GCA_025928215.1 Chloroflexia bacterium
CCCACTATAGGGGCCGCTCTTCCCACGCGTCAAACGAAGAATTTCACCCCGAAGACACGAAGAACATGAAGGAAAGAGAAGGAAAGAAGTAAATCCCTCCTTCCGGCCTTCTTCGTGCCTTCGTGGTTTAATCGAGTTCAGTCCGCGATGCCGCACCAGCGGAGGATGGTGAGGGCATCCACGCGTATTGCCTGGCGGATCTCATCTTCCTGCACGAACTCGTCCGTATAGTGGGCGAGGGCGACATTGCCCGGCCCGAAGAGTACGGCGGGCACATGGGCAATGTCGGTGAAGAAGCGCATGTCCGATCCCCAGGCGACGCCTTCGACTCCCGGCTCGTGGCCCGTCGCGTCCACGCAGGCATCGTGCAGCGTGCGGACGAGCGGATGATTCGCCGCGATCTCCGCCGTGCCGAACTGCGCGCCGTACCACTCCAACTCCGGCGGGTGATCGCGCAGCCACAGGTCGTTCCGCGCGGCCTCGTTCAGCGTGCGCGTGAAACTGTCGCGTACCGCCTCCATATCCTCACCGGGGAGGATGCCGAACCGCCCTTCCGCAACCAGCGTCTCCGGCACGGAGGAGGGCCAGTTGCCCGCTTCGAGCCGCCCGACATTGAAGGGAAACTTGTTCGGCAGATGCTCGTAGAGTGGGTGATGGATCGTCCGGTTCCGCTCCGCTTCCAAGGCGAGCAATGCGGCATGGAGTGGATACCAGTGTTCGAGCGCGCTCTCGCCCTCGTAGCGCAACGCGGCGTGCGCCGAGCGGCCATGGACGGTGATGCGGAACATCAGGCAGCCGCCCCCGGCGGGCGTGATGTTCAGTTGCGTCGGCTCCGCGATCAGAACGCCATCCGCGACATGGCCGCGCAGAACCGTCGCGAGCGTGCCCGCGCCGCCGCTCTCCTCGGCGATCACCGATTGCACCATCACATCTCCCCGGAGCCGCACGCCCGCTGCCCGAATCGCCCGGATCGCGCCGATCCCCGCGATCAACCCGCCCTTCATGTCCGTCGAACCGCGCCCATAGATGCGGCCATCCGCCCGCGTCGCACTGAAGGGCGGATACGTCCAGGCCGCCTCGTCGCCGGCGGGGACGACATCAATATGCCCATTGATGGCGATGGAACGCCCGCCCCCCGCGCCCTTGAGAACGCCGACGACGTTCGGGCGGCCAGTGAAAGGCGGTTCCTCCGCGACGTACTCAGGATATCCGGCCGCGCGGAACTCCTCATGCCGCGGCTCCCAGAGGTCCACGTCCATGCCTGTTGACCGGAGCATCTCCGCCATCAGGTCTTGCACGCGTCCCTCATATCCGGTGATGCTCGGGCGCTGCACGGCGGCCTGGATACGCGCCACGGTCGGTTCGAACTCCGCTTCGACCGCTTCAAGAACCCGTCGTTCGATTTCGGTATGCGGCATGGCAGCTCCTTCATCGTGGCGATCGCGTACACAGATAGACCGGCGGGAGAATTCCTCCTGCCGGTCCATCATCTCACGTCTGTTCGTGCGCGGCGATTACCGCGCGGCGCTGCGTTTTTAGATGCAGGCGCCGGTTGAATCGGTCTCGCAGAGCCGACCACTGGCGTCGCGCCCGTATGTGTCGTAGCTACCGCCACGCACATCGTACACAATGATATTGCCATTGCTGGCAACGCCGACAATCGGCCCTGCCGCGGTGTAGCCGAGGTTACCGCAGGTGGTGACATCGCAGCCATACGCAGGTGCGATGCAGCCGTTAAGGGTGCAGGTGCCATAGTACGGGACGCCGCAACCAACCACAGCACACGTGCCATAGTAGGGAATGCCACACCCGTTGACGGCGCAGGCCGTGCCGACCGGATAGCAGAAGCCCGCATTGCAGGCGAAGGTCCCGCCGCAGGTGGAATCGGTGCAGGCGTTGGTGCCGTTGACCGGGTTGACCGCGGTTCCGTTATTGACGAACCCAGGGCTCGATACATAGACGATCGAGTTTCCCCCCTGACCGGGGGGTTGTGTGACCAATGTACCATCCGCCGCGACCGGCGCCGCCAGCGCGAGCATCAGAATCGCGAAGAGCGTGCCGGTGATACCAGCCGCGAACCAACGACGCATACGATTATCTCTCATACGTTCCTCCTACCAGTGTGACCGGACACCCACGCAAATTCGCGGACAATCTACAGTATAAACGAAGAGACAACGTTTGCGGTTGCGCAAATGCAAAAAAAGTGTTGCGCGTTTGTCCGCGCTCCGGGACGGGGTGATGCGCGATGGCATAGCATATACTGAGGGCCAAAGAGGATTCCTTTGCATCTCCTGTTTTCTCGTCGCTGCATCCTTTCTGCCGCGATGGCGAACGCTCCGGAGGTAGGCAATGATTACCGTTACATACACGAATGGCATCGCCGCCGTCACGCTCGACCGGCCGGAAGTCCGCAACGCGCTCGATGCGGACCTGATCGCGGCGATCCACGATTGCTTCACCGCCCTCGCGGCGGATGACATGGTGCGTGTCGTCGTGCTGACGGGGGCGGGCACCGTTTTCAGTGCGGGCGCGGACGTGCGCTGGATGCAGGAGGCCGCGCATTTCACCGCTGAGGAGAATGCGCGAGATGCCCGCGCCCTCACGGCGATGCTGGCAGCCGTGGATCGCTGCCCGAAACCCGTCGTCGCGCGCGTCAATGGCGCGGCATTCGGCGGCGGCGCGGGGCTTGTCGCTTGTTGCGACATCGCCATTGCGGTAGAGGACGCGCGCTTCGCCTTCTCCGAAGTCCGTCTCGGCATCGTCCCCGCGACGATTGGGCCATTCGTTCTGCGGAAGATCGGGCCGTCGCAGGCGCGCGCGCTCTTCCTCTCCGCCGAGCGGTTCGACGCCGCCCGCGCCAGAGAAATCGGCCTCGTTCACGCCATCGTACCTGCCGATGCACTGGATGCCGCCATTGCCCAGCAGACGGCAATGCTGTTGGAA
>JAICJW010000405.1 GCA_025928215.1 Chloroflexia bacterium
CTAATCGGGGATTTAGTGCTCCCGAGGGGCCACCCGGCTAGCCGCGCTGCTCGTGCGCCTGCCGGGGGCGCAGGCCGACGAAGGGCATGCGGGCGACGAGCGCGCCGTTCCGCCTCCGGCAGATCGAGCGAGAGGCCGATCTGCCCCAGCATCGGCCGCGCGAATCGGCGCTGGCGGCGTGTCCAGTCCTCGAAGACCGCGAACGCCTCCTCCGGCGACAGCGCGCGCTGCTCGGGCACGTACCAGTCCCGCCCGCTCCGCACTGCCACGGCGGGCAGCGCCCGGATGTTCCGGTACCAGTCCGCCCGCTCGCCCCACGCCGAGGCGACGATGCTCTCGCCGGTGCGGGCGTCGTAGCGCAGCACCTTGAGCCCGTCTCGCGGACGCGACCGCTGCGGCGACCGGCGTGCATCAGCAGCAGGAACTGGTGCCCGAGCAGCCCGCCGAGACCGAGACGATAGAGGACAGCGGCGCGCGGAACAGCAGGCGGGAGGTGGCGGCGCGCCGGGCCTTCAGCAGGGCGGGGAATCCGCGGCGCCGATCACGCCGAGACGGACCCGCTGCGGGGGCAGCCAGGAACCCCAAGGGCCGACCGCGCCAATGACGGAGGCATGCGACCGGGCGGAGGATAGATGCTACCCGAGCCATAACAAACCCCCTCGCAGAAGACGTGTATGGCCCTCACCACGCGATCCGCCGTGCAGGCACCTGCGCGGCGCGGGAGGGATGATTGCGGCGACCCGCGGGCATCTCGGGTCGCGTTCATCGTCGCTCCTGACAGACGAGGCGGACTGCCCGTCCTTCATCGGTACCCCGCGTCGCCCAACTCACGCTCGACCTGTGCCCGCACCAGGAAGGCGAACAGCATCAGCGTCGGGCCGACCACCAGGTTGATCCAGCGGAATGACCCTTCCCCCAGCGCGACTAGCAGCGCAAACGGCACGAGAGAGACGATCCCCGCCAGCACCCCGTACAGCGCGCTGCGCTGGATCCAGATGTACGGGAGGAAGTGGCCGCCGACGATCGCCGCGAAGGCGGCCGGGACGTACGCCGGGTTGAGCGAGTAGACGATGATCACTGCGGGCAGGGCGGGCAGCTGCACGCTCGCCGCCTGGATGAGCAGCGCGGTGAGCGGGTTCGTCCGCGGCAGGCGGGGGAAGCCGAGGGCGCGCTCGAGGGCGAAGGAGAGGGGCATGCTGACCGCCCCCTGCCAGATGATGGCGAGGGCGGCGGCCGGGCGGGGCAGTAGCCAGGTGAGGATGCCGGTGAGCGTCCAGGAGAGGCCGTTGGCGAGCAGGAAGGCGAAGCCGCCCCGGCTGCACCAGCGCGCCTCGTCCCGCGCGGCATCGACCGTACTCCGCTCGACCGACGCCGCTGCCGTGGTGATCATCGCACTTCTCCTCGTGTCCGTCATGCCGGGTGGAGGCCCCACGCGGCGATGGCCGCTCCTAGCGTGTCGGGTCCGTACCGAGCGTAGCGCCGTGCGTGTCAGGGAGGTGTCGCAATCGCCGGCACCGGCGTGTCAGTTCCGTCGCAGGTGGACCGGCGCACTGCCACGCTTTTGTCGCACGCGGTATTCCGCTGCCACGTTCTTGTCGCACCCGCACGCCTATCCTTTCCATGAGGCCTCTGGTGGCGGACCCGTAACCGCCCTGCAACTCGAAAGGAGGAGGCAATGATCTCCACGGAAAAGGCCCTCGCGAGCTACCTGACCGGCGCCTGCATCGTCTGGGCGGGAATCTTCCTCGCCGTCGCGGTCATGCTGCCCGAGCACTTCGCGCAGCTCTTGCCGATCCTCGCCGGCGGCATGGTCTGGTTCATCGTCCTCGTCCCGCCGCTCTTCCGCAGCCCGCCGCGTGAGCGGGCCGCGAGGAGTTCGCCCGGGCCGACGACCGAAGGCACCGAAAGGAGTCCGTCATGAGCGCCAACGCTTCCTCGAACACAGTCCCGCAGTATCCGCCCGTCGGGCCGCCGGCCGCCCGGCCGGGCTATCAGTACGGCGTCGCCGTGCCGGCCCTCCCCTTCGCGTCCTTCGGCAAGCGCCTGCTCGCGGCCATCGTGGACGCCGCGATCTGCACCGCGATCTTGGTTGTGCCGTCTGCGCTCGGCGCCCTGGCGATCGTCAACGGCGTCGGCACGAATGCGAACGGCGACGTCGACCGGGTCACGAGCGGCGGCCTGCTCGCTTTCGGCGTCGCCGCCATCGTCCTCGGCATCGCGGCCCTCCTGCTCTACGAGCCACTGCTCACCGCCCGCACGGGAGAAGGCAACGGCCAGACCGTCGGCAAGCGAGTGGCCGGCGTGCGGATCACCGACCGCCAGGGCGGGCCGATCACCGCCGGGCAAGCGTGGGGCCGCTCGCTCTTCAAGGGCTTCGTTTCCGACTCGTTCTGCTACCTCGGCTACCTCTGGATGCTCTGGGACGGGCAGAAGCAGACCTGGCACGACAAGGTTGCCAGCACCTACGTCCTCGATGCGTGATGCGCGTTTGGCAATGTGGCAGGCGCTTCGCATGGGGCGCCGCGCCACCGGGAAATACATCATAGGAGGTGTACCATGCAAGGCAATCGTTCGGACACCGGCATCCTCGCGGGCACCGGCCCCCTCCAGGGCTCTGGCGCGCCGCGCCGTCTGCGCCGCCGGGCGCTCATCGGCGCGCTCGGCCTCGCATTCGGCCTGCTCGCGCTCCTCGGCGGCGCGGCGGCATCGGCGGCCTCGCCCTACCCGCCGAACACGGTGGTCAGCACCTACGTTGATCCGCGCTACTGCAACGGGCTCGTCTCGGTCGTCACCGACAGCGGCGGCAACCTGATCAACGTCTGCGCCACCACCGGGCAGCGGATCTACCCGGTCTTCGCCGATTACGGCTACTGGGGCGGCTACGTCGCGCCGACCTACGTGAACGGCTACTACGGATACTACTCGCAGCCGGCATACGTGAACGGCTCCTACCCGTACCTCGGCTCCTACCCGTATTACGGCTACACCGGGATCTACAGCGGCAGCTACACGGTGGTCGCGCCGAACGGGACGCCGTACGTCCTCGGCCCGCCCTACCGTGTGAAGTAGCACGCGCCGTTCGTGGCGAGCGACATGATCCGAAAGGAAGGACGGAGGCGCGCCAGAGATCGCGGGGCAACGGTGCCCCGGTAAGGAGGACCCCATGAACCGTGCTCGCATCGATGCTGCACTGGCGCTTGGCGCGGCGTTCTTCGTCCTCGTGAGCGCGATGCTCTTCTCAGCCGTGGAGACGGCCGCGATGGCGGCCGTGCTCCTGGCTCTGCTCATCGTTTACACCGTGGCACGCGGCCATCGGTGGCCCGGATAACGAATGCCGCACGGCGTCAAGCGGATGGTGAGAGGAGCGCGCAGTGACCGTCACCCCATCCCGTGCATGCGCCGCGGCCCACGCGCCTGAGCGGCGGTCGCAGAAGGAGAGACTCGTGACCGAATCCCTGCACTGCGACCCCGCCAGCTGCGACCGGTTCCTCGTCCAGATGGTCGTCCATCATCGCCGCCGCGACCACTATCCCGATCCCACCGTCATCGGGACGGAGGTGCAGTTCGCCCCAGCGCTGACGGAGGCGGTCGTGCGGGCCTTGTGGGCGAAGGCGTGGATCGCGCGCAGCCCCTACGCAACCGAGCGGATCCGCATCACCGCGTGGGGGTGGCGACATCTCGAGGAAGCGACAGCCAGCACCCGCGCCGCGATTATTGATGAAAAGGGGTGAGACACATGGCGAAGAAGAAGGGCAAGAAAGGCAAGAAGTAACCGTCTCCGCGGAGCACGCAAGATAGTAGCGACCAGGCTTTACATTGGGCCGATAAAGAGTGCTCCCCCGTCAAGCCCGCCCGCTCCCCGATCGCC
>JAICJW010000110.1 GCA_025928215.1 Chloroflexia bacterium
GCCTGCGGGAAGGTTTCGGTCGCCCGTGTCTGTAACGTCGTGTGGCAGAGGACGAAGCCGACACCGGCGAGCAGCATCGAGGCAAGGAAGAACGGCCAGTTCGGGATCAGCGCCGCCGTGATGTACGCCGCGCCCATCATTCCACCACCGATCAGGATCATCCGCCGCTCGCCGAGCCGGAGGACGAGATAGCGCAACACGCGCGCCGTGCTCAGTTGCATCACCCCCGCGAAGCCGAGCAGAAGGCCAATGGCGAGCGAGCCAAGCGCGAAGCGATGGTTGAGGTAACCGCCGAGATAGGAGAAGACGCCGTTGTAGATGAAACCCTCGATCAATATGAGAATGAGCAGGGGTAGCATCCGGGGCGCGCGGATCGCCGCGAGGTAGGTATCGCGCGGGCGGGGGCGCGGGTCCGGCAAGGGGATGCGAATTTCCTCTTTGAGCAGAAAGAGCAGGACGACCGCGACGACCCCGGAGGCGACGCCGAAGATCGGAAAGACGAGTCGCCATGAGACAATCGCCGCGATCGTCCCGCCGACGCTCGTGCTGAACGCCGTCGCCGCCGCCGAGCAGGACATCAGAATGGCAATGGTCGCTTGCCGCTGGGCATACGGCACCGTATCGCCGATGTACGCCAGCGTGAGCGGGAAGATCGCTGCCGCTGCGATGCCGGTCACGAAGCGCAACAGCGTGACGACTGGGAGCGACGTTGACGCACCGCAGAGGGCGGTGCCGACGCTGAACAGCACCATCGCGAAGGCGACGACCTTCACTTTGCCGATGCGGTCGGAGAGCGGGCCGTAGAAGAGTTGGAAGAAGCCGTATGGCAGCATGTACGCCGTGATGAGGATACCCGCCGACGAGACCGAGGTGTGAAATGCATTGGCAATCGTCGGCAACAGCGGCGCGATGACGCGCGAGTCGAGGTTAATCATGAAGATCGCCCCACTAAGGGCGAAGACCAGCCAGCGCTGCCGCCCCTGAATCGCCGCGCTCATTGGGGTGGGCTGTCGTCGTGTCGTGGCTGCCGTCATAGCCGCTCGTAAGGTTGTTCGGTCGTCAGACCGGCGACCGCGCGGAAGTGCCGCACGTTGAAGGTACAGAGTGGAACGCCCAACCCTACTGCGCATTCCCCGATCAGCGCATCGGTAAGATCAATGCGATGACTCAGGCGCGTTCGTGAAAAGGCGGTCAATGCGCGATCACAGTCTTGTGCTGTCGGCCAGTACACCCGATAAGGACCGATCCGCTTCTGCAATTGCTGCATGGATGGCTTGTCTTTGCAGCCTTCCATCAATTGGAGGACAACGATTGCCGGCAGCCCGAATTCTTCATTGACTACTGTGCGAAGCCAGCGAAGGGCGGCGACGTAATCGCGGAGAGTATCAACCATGACCTCCGAATCAAGCAAGCGCACCGGCTAACTCGGCATATATTTGCGGATGCGTTTCTGTCGCCGCCTACGTCCCTGGTTCTTTAATTGCTGAACATACTCAAGGGTATCGCCAATGTCGGCGCGATCTTTCCATAGACCGACCAACCCCGATTCCAGTAATTCTCTACCCGTGAGTATTTTCTTATCCGGCGACGACGAAGGGAATTCCCAGGTATTCTCACCCGTGAGATCTTCGTCGGCTACACTCTCCTCGTGTATCTCTTCTGGCGGGAGTTTCCGGATCGCCATGCGGCTAAACCTTTTCTACGTTTGCGCCGATCCGCAACCGTCAGTATACGCTGCTCAGAAACCGAGGGCGAGGCCTTCGGCACGGGGGTCGGAGCCGCCGTAGCAGATGCCGTCCTCCCAGGCGATCACCTGCGCGGCGCCGGCCGACCCCCACTCCGGCAGGGCATGGACGGTATGACCGCGCCGCCGCAGTTCCATCAACGTTTCGTCCGGGAAGCGGCGTTCGATGCGCACTTCGTACGGGTTCGGCAGGTTCGCCGGGTCGGTACCGGGGAAGCTCGTCCAGCGCGGCGCTTCGATCGCCTCCTGCGGCGACATGCCGTAGTCGAGGATATTGGCGATTACCTGCATGTTCCACTGCGGTTGCTGATCGCCGCCCGGTGTGCCACCGACGAAGGCGAGCGTGCCATCCTTGCGGGTGACGGCGTAGCAATGGAGCGTATGCATCGTCCGCTTGCCGGGCGCGAGAATATTCGGGTGGCCGGGTTGGAGCGAGAAGCCCCGCCCGGCGCGGTTATTGAGGAAGATGCCCGTGCCATCCACGAGGCAACCGGAGCCGAACGCCGCCGAGAGCGAGTGGATGAGCGAAACGGCGTTCCCCTCCTGATCCATCGTGCAGAGCGAGGTCGTATCGCCGACCATCTCCGGGATGAGCGAGAGCGCGGGATCGTCTATGCGGGCATGGTTGGGATCAATCGAGACGAAGTGCGATGCGCCGCGCTCCGGGCCGATCAGTTTGTCGAGCGGGAAGGTGACGAAGTTCGGGTCGCCCGCGTAGCGGTTACGATCCGCGAAGGCGAGTTTCTTCGCCTCGATCATCAGATGGAGCGCCGCCGCACCCTCGCGGTCCATCCCCGCGAGGTCGGTACTGGCGAGGATGTTCAACTCTTGCAGCAGAATCAAGCCCTGTGACGGCCGCGCGGTCGTATAGACAGTGTGACCGCGATAGGTCGTGCTGATCGCCGGATAGACATCGCTTGTATAGGCGGCGAGGTCTTCTTGCGTGATGAGGCCGTCGTGCTTCGCCATCCACGCGGCGATTTTCTCCGCCAGTTCGCCCTCGTAGAAGGCATTGCGGCCTTGCCGCCGCAGCAGACTGATCGAGTCCGCGAGATCTTCGTTCTTGAGGATTTGCCCGGTATGCGGGGCATGCCTACCGTCCTTGAGAAGCGTCTTCGCCGCGCCGCCCGGCTGCGCCTTCAGTGTCTCCGCCATCTCGCCGATCATCGCCGCGCCGCTCGGCGTCAGGGCGAAGCCGTGGCGGGCGTACTGCTCGGCGGGGCGAAGCAGATCGCTCATCCGAATGCTGCCCCACCGCTCAAAAGCCGTGAAGTAGGCATCTACCGCGCCGGGAATGCCGACGGAGAGTGGCCCGCGACCCGGCATCCTGCTGATGTGTCCGCGCTCCTTGTACAATTCCGGCGTGGCAGTGAGCGGCGCGGCGCCGCTGCCATTGATGCCCGTTACCTTCTGCGTTTTGGCATCGTAGTAGAGCAGGAAGCAGTCGCCGCCGAGGCCGCACGACGCGGGCAGCACGACCGCGCAGACGCCCGCCGCCGCCAGCGCCGCGTCCATCGCGTTGCCGCCTCGTTCGAGCGCCCAGAGGCCCGCCGCCGTCGCCAGTGGATGCGCGGTGGCGACCATTCCGCTCCGCCCCATTGCCACGCTGCGTCGCTCGCCGGAGCCGCGCGCGGAGAAGGGAAGATCGCTCGCGCGGGCCGGGCTGCTGCCATTACTCGTTCGTGTCACGGTGCGCTCCTTCGCTGGCATCCATCACTTCATTCCGCTATCGTAGCACGCAACCCCCGCGCCAACGACGGGAAGATGTTTGAACCGCAGAGACGCAGAGGACGCGGAGAAGATACTGCTTCATTTTCTCTTTCTCTCTGTGCTCTTTGCGTCCTCTGCGGTTCAATCGGTTTGTCCCGCCGCGCTGCGGACGATCCAGATGAGGAACCATTCGGGGTGCATAATCGGCTCGCGGTAGCCGATGCGGGCGGCGAGAGTGGTGGCGACACGCCAGGCGAGGGCGGCGCGTTCCGGGAGCGGGAAGGTCGCCGCGCGCCGCAGGAACTCCCGCGCCGCCGCGAGTTCGTCCGCCGTCAGGAGGTACACGGGCGCTTCCTGCCCCGGCGCGGGCGGCCCCCACGCGGCCGGGTCCGCGCCATAAGCGATTTCCCGGAGGGTCGGGGCGCTATCCCCCTCGCGCACGACAATCGTTCCGCCGACGACGTCTCCGAGCCGCCGCGCCCGCCCATCCACGATCATGCTGACCAGCCCGACGAGATAACCGACGGGCAGGAAGTCCACGAGCCGCACAACCGTTCGCGCCAGTACGGCGGCGGCGTCCACCGGCGTGCCGTTGTCCTGCAACACGCGCAGTTTGAGCGCGCGCTTGCCGACCGTCTGACCATTCCACAGGAGTTCCAGCCCGGCGTAATAGGTGAAGACGAAGCCAAAGAGGAAGAGGAGCGTGAACGCGCCAAGCACCGATTCCGCAGACATTCCATGTGGTTGGAGCGCGATCAGGCTATCGAGGAGCGCGATCACGATGAGCGCGGCGAGAATCACGCCGATCATCACGAGGGCGTCGAGCAGGGCGGCGAGCAGCCGCGTCCCGACCCCCGCGAGCGGCAACGTGATCGTCACCTGCTCCGGCGTCGTAATCCGCACCGCGTCTGGTGTGTCGGTGGTCGTGGTCGGGGGCGGGAGAAGCTCTATGGAAGAAGGGCTTTGCAACGATCTATCGGGCGTCATCGTCGGACTCGGAGAGCACGCGGCGGTCGGTGATGGAGAGCGAGGCAGGGGCGAGAAGATCGGGGCGGCGGGCGCGGGTGCGAAGGAGGGCCTGCTCGCGCCGCCAGCGGGTGATGCGGGCGTGGTTGCCGCTCGTCAGTACGTCCGGGACGGCGAGGCCGCGAAACTCCGGCGGGCGGGTGTAGTGCGGATATTCGAGGAGGCCGTCCGCAAAGGATTCTTCGGCCAGTGACTCCGCCTCGATCACGCCGGGTAGGAGGCGCGCGACGGCGTCCGTCACGACCATCGCGGGCAGTTCGCCGCCCGTCAGCACGTAGTCGCCGATGCTCACTTCATCCGTGACGGCAATCTCAATCGCGCGCTCGTCCACGCCCTCGTAATGGGCGCAGAGCAGAATGATTCGCTCCTGATGTGCCAGCGCGTGTGCCATCGCCTGCGTGAATGGCCGCCCGGCGGCGGACATCAGCAGCACCGGCACGCGCGGCGCACGCCCGACATCGCCGCCAAGCACCGCCTCGATTGCCGCGACGACGGGCGGCGCTTTCATCACCATGCCCGCGCCGCCGCCATAGGGGTAGTCGTCTATTGAGTGGTGGCGGTCGGTCGTCCAATCGCGCAGGTCGTGGACGCGCAGAGCGAGGATACCTCGCTCCACCGCCCGGCCGATGATGCTCGCGCCGAGCGGCCCCGCCCCCGCGAACATGCCGGGAAAGATCGTGAGGATATCAATCCGCACGCCGGTCGCGCCGTTATGCCGTCACAGCGGCGGACGACGCCAGCACCGTGCGGACGCGCTCAATTGCCTCGTCCTGCGTCGGCATCCCCTCCTCGAAGGTGGAGTAGATCGAGCGGTTATCGAGGGTGATTTCGTATGCGCCGCCGGTGGAGGGGGTGATGAGCACGCCGCCCAGTTGCCCCTCGAAGGTGCGCAGCAACCCCTCCGCCAGTTTCGTCGCGAAACCGAGGTAGCCGCACTCGTGGCAGTATTCGATGCCGATGGTCGGAAGACGGTTCGTCATGAGAATGCCTCCTATTGCCCTAACCCCGGCCCCTTCCCGGCGAGGGAAGGGGAGCAGTACATCTACACAGTGAAACGCGGGGGTATTCCCGCGTCAAGCGTCGGGGTGATTCTTCCGCCAATCGGGGTATGCGGCGGCGACATTACGCATCAGATCGCGGCCAATCGCCTCCATCTGTTTGCCGACGGCGAGTGAGGTCGTGCGTTCGAGGAGCATCCGGGGCATCCGGCGCAGCATCGGCGGGATGGTATCCACAACCGTGAGCGTCGCGTTGCCGTCAATCGCCGTCTCCGCGCCCTGGTCCGTCAGAATCAGCGTGGCGCCGAAGTCGCCGAGGGTCCCCTTCGGTTCGAGGGGGGGAATGCCCGTTGGGACGGAAGCGAGCGTCACCGTGCGCGCGCCGTCGCCGGAGACGCGCAATTCGAGTTCGAGGATGAACTGCAAGCCCGCCGCGCCGACCGGGGCGAAGACGAGCCGGTACGCACCCTGTTCGTGCGCGACAATCCGCGCCACGCCCGGTACGAGCGGCAAGAGCGTCTCGGCGTTCACAAGAAAGGCATAAACAGAATTGCGCGGCCCGGCGAGGTTCAACCGCTCGGCGAACGCTCCGCGCAGCGTGAATTGATCGTCCCGAGCGGCGAGTGGCATGCGGCGTCCTTTGCTCTCGTCAGCGGCGCGACGATTCGCCGCGCGTCGTCTCCTCATCCGAGGGCAGTATATCCTCATCCGACACGTCCGGCGCGTTTGAGCCGGGATGCGGGTCGTCCGGCAGCGCGGCGCGGCGGAGCGGCTCCTCCTCGGCGTCGTTCAGGTCGGCATCTTCGTTCTCGAAGTACGATTCGTCCACAACGCGATCCACGCCCGAATCAATCGAACCCTCGGCAGCGAGCATATCCTCATCGTCGCCGCCGGTCGCGTTGTTGTCCGGTGCGTCGAACGGCTCTTCCCACTCCGCCTCCTGGGTGCTGTCCTGTGTCGGGTTTGTGGACCAGTTGACCGGTTCTGGGGTCGCGTTCTCATTCGGCATCAGGTATTCGGTTTGCGTCCGTGTCGCTTCGAGCGCGTCGTCCGCCGACTCGCCCGTCGCGGGATCAGTCTCGTTGGGTAGCGTGCGGTTGTCCGCGTAGGCATCGCCGGGGATTGGATCGCGGCGCTCGTTCATCGGGGCATCCTTTCATGGAACGGCCCCTATCCATGCTGGTAGGGGCCTGTCTACATCGGTCATGTGCCGGGCATGGCGTTACTGCATCGTGCGCTTCTGGCCGGAGCCGAAATGCCCCTCCTTGGCGTGTTCCGCGAGTTCGTGGGTGAAGAGATCCGCCAGTTGCCGCTTCAACTGAATTGCCTGCTGCCAGACGTGGCTATCGGCGCCCTGAGCATCCTTGCTGTATTTGTACATCGCCTCAAGCCCTCCCAGTTCGCTGGCGAGCGCCTGGACAAGGTTGTAATCGTGGTTGGAGATCGGGTACTGACCCTGCGTGCCGCTCTGGCTCTGCGTCCCACTGCTGCTCTGCTGCATCATTCGGCCCCTTTCGTTCCGATATGGTCCCTTCGAGCGACCATGAAACGTTCATGCATGCGCCGAGCGACCACCGCTCGCGTTATGGCAAATGCCGTGCCGCGATCAGGAATCCTCGCCCGGAATGAGCATGTAGCCACCGCCGTGATGCGCCGCGTCCGCGTGTGTCATAGATTCGCCGTCGCTCGGGTTGGAGAACTTCTTGCGTACCGGTTCCGGTGCGGCCTTCGTCGTGCCGAGATTTTCGCTCGCCTCTTCGCCGTAGCCGAGCGGTGCGGGCGGCGACGGCTGCGCTTCGGCGGCGTGCTGACCGGGCCGGGCGCTGTCTTCGGGCCGCTCGCCACCTTTCGTCGTTGGGCCGGGCACATCACCGTGTTCGTGTGGCATGGGGTCCTCCCTCCTCGTTCAGCCGCTCCTGTGCACGTCGCGCAAAAGGGGAACCGCACAAAATGTGCCATCGGGAGGTCGCACGCCGAAGATTGACGCGCGTTGGCGGGAGCGCAAGAATGCGTATCGGGCTGTATGCTACCGCCGAGCGCTGATCGCGACACTCGTCGCACGAACGGAGAGAACCACCGCATGACTGCTACTACACGCGCGTCCTTCATGTATATCGGCACCTACACCGAGGCCGCGATGCACGGCACGGCGGAGGGTATCTACGTCTACCGGATGGATCCATCGTCCGGCGCACTGACGCATGTGCGGACGGTTGCCGGAGTGGTCAACCCCTCGTTCCTCGCGCTTGATCCGGCGCGGCGCCATCTCTTCGCCGTCAACGAGACGGAGACGCACGATGGGCAGCCGGGTGGGGGCGCAAGCGCCTTCACCCTCGATGCCACCACGGGGAGCCTGACGCCGCGCAATACGCAGCCGACGCACGGTACCTTCCCCGCCCACCTGACCGTGGACCCAACCGGCGCCTACCTCCTCGTCGCGAACTACGGGAGCGGCAATGTCGCGGTCTATCCCCTCGAAGGGGGAGGCGACCTCGGCACGATGAGCGATCTCGTGCAGAACACGGGATCGGGGCCGAACAAGGATCGGCAGGCGGGGCCGCACGCGCACATGATTACCTTCGACCGCTCCGGGCGTTATGCGCTGCTCGTTGATCTCGGCATTGACAAGACGCTCGTCTACCGTCTCGACACCGCGACGGGGACGTTGAAGGCGCACGACATCCCCACCGGTGGCGGCGCGACCGAGCAATCATGCGGACAGGCCGCGCCGGGGGCCGGGCCGCGCCATATCGCCTTCCACCCGACGAATCGCTACGCGTACGTCATCAACGAACTCGATTCGACGATTGACGCCTTCGCCTGGGATGCGACGCGCGGCACGCTCGCGCATTTCCAGACGATCTCCACGCAGCCACCGGGTGCGACGGGGACGAACAGTGGCGCTGAAATCGCCGTCCATCCGTCCGGCCGGTTCCTCTACGGCTCCAATCGGGGGCATAACACTATCGCACTCTTCGCGATTGACGAGACAAGCGGCGCACTGACGGCGCGCGGCCACGAGCCGACGCAGGGGAAGAACCCGCGCAGTTTCACGCTCGATCCGACGGGCGCATTTCTCCTCGTCGCCAATCAGGATTCCGACAACGTCGTCACCTTCCGCATTGACCAAACGAGCGGCACGCTCGCCGCGACAGGGAGCATCGCCCAGGTTCCGACGCCGGTCTGCCTCCTGTTTGGTTGACGATCGGTGGCGATGCATGCGCAAACCCTGTAGAGTAACGGTGGGTACGGGGTCGGCCGTACCGGACTGTTTTGCCAGTCGAGATTACGACAAGGGGAAAGATTCGTGACTGCGCATACCTCGGTCGCTCCTTCATCAGCATCCGACCGCGACATCCTCGCGCGCCGCTTCAGCGCGCGGGTGAGCAAACTCGGTGTGACGGTGGAACGCCTCGTCTCGCTGGATGCCGTAGCTGCCCTCGCCGCCGAACTCGCGGCGGCTGTCGCGCCCGATCTGCGACGCGTCGTGCTCGCGCCTGCAATGGAGCAGGCCTACCCTGCCCTGCGGTCATCGCTGGAAACGCGCGGCATCACCCCTACCGCAATTGATATCGCCAATCCGGCGGCGACCTTCGGGCCACTGGCGGTGGGTATCTCGGCGGCGTCGCTTGGATTGGCGGAGACGGGGTCGTACGTGATCGCGGATTCGATTGCCGACCGGCTGGTGCGGATGCTCGCCTACCGGCATATCGTCGTCCTCGATGTCGCGCGCCTCGTCCCCGGCCTCGATGAGGCCGGGGCCTGGCTGCGCGACCGTTTCACGGGCGCGGACGGCAGACCGGCTGGTCATTACGCCTCCTTCATCACCGGCCCGAGCCGGACGGCGGACATCGAGATGAGCCTGAGCGTCGGCGCACACGGCCCGGCGGAACTGCGGATCGTCCTGCTCGATAGCGGAGCGGCGTTCGATGGCGGAAACGGAGAGACGGCGCATGCAGCCGAATGAAGATCAGCATCCTCGGCGTCATCTCGGCTGGCTGGCGCTCGGCGTGGGCCTCGCGGCGGCGCTCGGCGTCGCGCGCACCAGGCGGGCGCTGACGCCGCCGGACGAACGCGCCAAACCGCGCGGCGCGGTCGCCGATCATCACGCGCCCGCGCCGTTCGCGGAGCGTTATCGCGAGGCGCTGACGAACGACCGGATGCGCGCCGGGCTGCTTCGCTTTCAGCGCAACTGGCGCAATGGGCGGGACACGAGCTTCGCCGAGTACGCCGATAGCGAGGAGGCGGGCGAGACCTATGGAGAGGGTCCCGCAGCCGTCGCCCCGGCGGAAGGGACGGGCGCGGAGGCGGTGGCGGCCGGTGTTGAGATGGTGCAATCCGGCCATACCTTCGAGGAACTGCGCGACCGGCTTGCGGCGGTTAAGGACGCCGTGATCGCCGACCAACCGGCCTACTTCGCCCAATTCAAGGCGATGGCCGAGCGGAACGGCGCGACCGTCTATGAGAGCGCGAGCGCCGAGGATGCGAGCCGGTACATCGCCGATCTCTGCGCGCGCAAAGGCATCACGCGGCTGACGAAATCCAAGTCCATGGTGACGGAGGAAATCGGCCTCGCGCCGTATCTCGAAGCGCGCGGCATCGGCATCGTCGAAACCGACCTCGGCGAATGGCTGGTGCAACTGGCTGAGGATCGCCCCTCGCACATCATCGCGCCCGCCATCCACATGGATCGCTACGACACCGCCCGCCTGCTCTCCCCCGCGACCGGCGAAACACTCTCCCCGGATGACATTCCCGGCCAGGTAGCGGCGGCGCGGCGCACGCTGCGGCAGGATTTCCTCGCCGCGCGGCTTGGCATTTCGGGTGCGAATGCGCTCGTCGCCGAGACGGGCGCGATGCTGCTCGTCACGAACGAAGGCAATGCGGAACTCGTCACCTCGATCCCCGATGTGCATGTCGTCGTCGTTGGCTACGAGAAATTGCTGCCGACGATGGCGGACGCGATGCTGCAACTGCGCCTCCTCGCACGCTCCGCGACCGGGCAGGCGATCTCCGTCTACTCAACCTTCGTCAATGGCCCCGACCGGCCCGGTAAGGAGATGCACTACGTCTTCGTGGATAACGGGCGGAGCGCGATGCGCGCCGATGCGATCTTCGACGACGCGCTCCGCTGTATCCGCTGCGGCGCGTGCGCGGATGTTTGCCCGCCCTATCAGGTCGTCGGCGGCCACGCCTTCGGCTACATCTACTCCGGCGCAATCGGGTTGGTGAACACCGGCTTCCACAACGGCTGGGAGAACGCCGCTGGCCCGCAGTCGCTCTGCGTCTCGTGCAATGCCTGCGCGACGGTCTGCCCGGTCGGCATCCCGTTGCCACAGCAGATTCTCGAAGTGCGCCACCGGACGGTCGAGGAGTTCGGGCTGCCGTGGTACAAGCGGCCCGTATTGGAACTCTGGTCCAGCCCCGCGCTCTTTGATAAGGCCGCGCGCCTCGCCGCGCGCCTCGGGCAGCCACTCGCCGAACCGGACGGCTTCCTGCCGAATCTGCCGGGAATGGATCGCTTCCAGCGATGGCGTAGCCTGCCCGTTCCGGCGGCAGAACCGGCGCGCGACCGGCTCTTCGGCGGCGAAACTGAGGGCGTGCCGGACGCGCCAATTCTCGCGCCTCCGCTCATCGAGACGGGCGCGACGGGCGCGCGGGTGGCGTACTTCATCCAGTGCTTCACCGACCGCCTCTTCCCGGAGATGGCAGAGGCGACGGTGCGCGTCCTTCAGGCGTGCGGCGCGCACGTCGTCGTTCCGACGAGCCAGCATTGCTGCGGTCTGCCCGCCTTCGACTCCGGCGACTGGCCGCGCGCCAAGACGATGGCGAAAGCGACGATTGAGGGATTGGAAGCGGCGAATGCCGATTGGATCGTCACGGCGGGCGCGTCGTGCGCCGTCGCGATCACCCACGACTACCACCAGTTATTCGCGGACGAGCCGGAATGGCTGGCCCGCGCCGAAACACTGGCCGAGCGGACGCGCGACCTCACCTCGTTCCTGACGACCGTCGCCCGCCTGCCGGATGGCGCGCTGGCGACGCCCGGCGGCGAGCCGGTGACGTATCACAACTTCTGCCAGTCGCACAACGTGCTGGGCCTCAAAGAGGAGCCGCGCGCCCTGATCGAGCGGGTGATGGGGCTGGCGATCGTCGAGTTGCCGGAGGCGGCGGTCTGCTGCGGCTTCGGCGGTTCGGTCTCCGCCGATTATCCGGAACTCTCCGAGGGCATCC
>JAICJW010000146.1 GCA_025928215.1 Chloroflexia bacterium
CGAGACATCCGCGCTCGCCCGGTTCGCGATTCGCCATGCCACCGCCGGTTCGCCGGGCGCGTGTGCCGGGGGCGGTGCGTCGGTCGGCGCGTGCATTGCGTTCGTGCGCCAGTAGACGCCGCTCTGCCGCTCCATCCATCCTCCGCCAACCAACTCCCGGCGCAACGTCGCAGTGTCCTCGTGATGGCGCTTGATGATCTCGTTGACCGTCTTCTCCGGGTAGCGCATACCTATCTCGAACTGGCCCGCGAGCCAGTTGAGGATCACATCGCGCTTCTTGCGGCTCGCCGGGATCTTCTTCAGGCGCAGACCTTCGAAGAACTCGCCACGCACCTTTTCATCCCATGTGGCATCCGCGGCTCCGGTATTCCTCGTGGCGATATTTTCCGGCCGTACCCCATGGTGCATGCGCCTGAGCGTGTCGAGATCAAGCCGGTAATAGCGCGTCGTGCCATCCGGGCGCATCCGTACCAAATTCGCCCGGCGCAGGATGCCGAGGTGATGCGACACCGTGGGTGGCTTGAGTGACAGTGCGGTCGCCAGCTCTTCCACGCTGAATTCGCGGCTCGCGAGCAAGCCCGCCATCTTCAATCTGCTCTCATCCGCAAGCGCCTTGAAGAACTGAAGGGCTTGCGGCTGTTCCGTTTCATCCACCGTTTCGTTCTCCTCCGCGACACGCGATTATTCGATACTTATCTACGTAGATAAGTATCGAATAATCTCCTGCGTCTGTCAAGTAGAGGGATCTGGAACCGGCGACCATTGATCGCCCGGGCGTATGCGGCATCAGATGGGGA
The DNA here is from genome assembly GCA_025928215.1 of Chloroflexia bacterium. Lineage (GTDB taxonomy): Bacteria > Chloroflexota > Chloroflexia > Thermomicrobiales > JALYUS01 > JALYUS01. Next base: position 798 of record JAICJW010000146.1, read on the forward strand.
ATAGGTGTGATCGGGGCGACTATTCGGCGAAGGTAACGAGCGGTGCGCCGAGTTGGATGGTCGCGCCGGGTTCGGCATGGACGGTTTCGACAACGCCGTCCCGATCCGCCTGCACCTCATTCTCCATCTTCATCGCCTCGATCACCGCGATCACCGACCCGGCGGTGACGGGCTGCCCGGCGGCGACCGGCATACGAACGAGGACGCCCTGAATCGGGCTGGCAATCGTCCCGTTCCCGCCCGTGCCGCCGTTCCGCGTCCGATCCAGCCGGGGTGGTGGGCGGCGGGCAGATTGCGGCGCGTGCGCCAACGCGGATTCGAGGCCATAGACGCACATCCGCTGGCGCTCCCCCCCGATCTCCGCCGTCACGAGGCGACCGGCATCTATCGGCGGTGCGGGCACGGGGTCCGGCTGGGGCATGAGCGAGGCAAGCAGACCGGTCGTCTCGATGAACTGCGTCGTCGCCTGCCCATCGCGGAAGGCCGGTTGAGCGAGCGCCGCTTGATGAAAGGGGATGGTCGTCGGCACACCAGCGATGTCGTAGGCGGCGAGCGCCCTTTCCATGCGCGCGATTGCTTCCGAACGATCCGCGCCATATGCGATCAACTTTGCGACGAGCGAGTCGTACTGTGTGGGGATCGCATCGCCCTCGCAGTAGCCGCCATCTACGCGCACGCCGTCGCCCGTGGGCTCGCGATAGCGCGTCAGGAGGCCGGGCAATGGCTGAAAACGGCGGGCGGGGTCTTCCGCGACGATGCGGCACTCGATCGCGTGGCCGGTGGCGGCGATATCGCTCTGCGCGAGCGTGAGTGGTTCGCCACGCGCGATCCGCAACTGCCATTGCACGATGTCCACACCCGTTACCATCTCCGTGACCGGGTGTTCCACCTGAACGCGCGTGTTCATTTCGAGGAAATAGACCTCGCCATCCTGCTCGATAAACTCGACCGTCCCCGCGCTGACGTAGCCGACACTGCGCGCGAGGGCGACGGCGGCCCCGGTGATCCGGTCACGCGCCGCCGGCGTGATACCGGGCGCGGGCGATTCCTCGATCAGCTTCTGGTGCCGCCGTTGCACCGAGCAGTCACGCTCGCCGAGGTGAATGACCGTGCCGCGCGCGTCGGCCAGCACCTGCACCTCGATATGGCGCGGCGTGGGGAAATACCGTTCGAGATAGACTGCGGCGTTGCCGAACGACCGCGCCCCTTCGCGCGCCGCGCCTTCGAGCGCCGCCGCGAGGTCGTCCGCACGCTCCACAACGCGGAAGCCGCGCCCGCCGCCGCCGCCCGCCGCCTTTACCGCGAGCGGGTAGCCGTGCGCATCTGCCCATTCCCGCGCGACCGCGATGTCGCTGATCGCCTCCGCCGTGCCCGGCACAATCGGCACACCGGCAGCGGCGGCGATCCGCCGCGCGGCCACCTTATCGCCCATCGCGCGGATGACTTCGGCGCTTGGCCCGACGAAAATGATCCCCGCCGCCGCGCACGCCTCAGCGAGCGCGGGATTCTCGGAAAGGAAGCCGTAGCCGGGGTGGAGGAGCGTCGCGTCGGATCGCTCAGCGACGCCGATCAGCGCCGGAATGTCGAGATACGGGAGCGTGGCGGTCGTCGCCTCAATGCGGAAGGCGCGATCGGCCATCCGGGTATGCAGCGCGTCCTGCTCGCCGGGGCCGTAGACGGCGACGCTCGTCAGTCCGAGCGCGCGACAGGCCCGGATAATCCGGCAAGCAATTTCACCACGATTCGCGATCAGAACAGTTGCCACACTCACCCCGCTCCACTCCTTCAGGCGATTATGGCGCATCGAAGCGGGCGCGGGCAAATGCCAGCAGATGCTCCGCGACAATTTCAGGCTGCTCCTCGGGCAAATAGTGGCCGCAGTCCGGGATCGCCACCCCGTGCACATCGTCCGCGACCGCGCGCCAGCTATCGAGCACGGGCCGCGACGCGAGGTTGCCACTCTCGCCCCAGAGGAGGAGCGTCGGTACGGTGATGCGTATGCCCGCTGCATGTTCGGCACGATAGCGCGGCACATCCACCGCGAAGATCGCGCGGTAATCATTGAGTGCCGCCGCGACCGCACCGGGTTGCAGGAACGCCTCGCGATACGCCTCCCACGCGCCGTCCGCACGCATCCGTTCGAGGAAGCCGGGCGTCCGCATGAAGAACCGTTCGAGATAGGCTTCCTCGCGCCCGGCGATCAGTTGCTCCGGCAATTCCGGCACGAGGTGAAAGACCCAATGCCAGTACCGTCGCGCAATTTCGGCGGCGGTGTAATGGTCGTAAACGTACTCGACCGGCAGAATATCGAGCAGCGCCACGCCTACGAGGCTCGCCGGATGATCGAGCGCATAGCGCCGCGCCACCCGCGCCCCCCGATCATGCCCGATCAGCACGAAGCGCCCCAATTCGAGATGCCGGACGAGCGCGTGAATATCCGCCGCCATCGTTCCTTTGTCGTATCCCTCGATCCCCGGCGGCTTCGACGAGTCTCCGTAGCCGCGTAAATCAACCGCAATCAGCCGGTGCCGCTCCGCGAGCGCGGGCCAGACACGCCGCCACATCACCCAACTCTGCGGAAAGCCATGCAGCAGCACGAGCGGTTCCGCATCGTTCGCTCCGCCCGTGACATAATGCAGGCGAATGCCATTGACGTTCGCGAAGTCGTGCGTCATTCATCGCCACCCAAAACCGCGTCCACGGGGATTGCCACTGTGGGGATCGCCACCGATTCGACGACCGTCCCGCGTCCGAAGTGCCGGATCAGCTGGTATCCGTCCGCCGCCGGTTCGGTGTGCCGCTCGATCCGCTCCGCCGCGATATCCACGATCCACGCTTCGGGAATGCCCGCCGCCGCGTAGAGCGGCAGTTTCGTGTTGCGATCAAACTCCGGCGTCGTATCTGCTATTTCAATCACGATATGGACATCACCGGCACCAGGATATGCGGGTTCGTATCCAGCGGCGCAAATGAGCGTAACATCGGGCTGAGGCACACTCTCATTAGAAAGGCGGATTGGGCTCCGTACGGTAACACGAACCTCGTCTGGCGCGTTCGGCACGAGCAAATCGGTAAGCATCCTGGAGCAGAACGCGTGCGGAGGGCTGATTGGCTCCAAGGTGAGAATCTCACCACGAATCAGTTCAAGATGATGGTACTTCGTGAGAATACCAACCTCGATCATCCGCTCATACTCACCCGCTGTGAAGTGATAATATGGCATCAGTATGACCATCGGTCATTCTCCATCCCGATCACCGACTCAATCACCTATAGAGGAATATTGCCGTGCCGCCGTTCCGGCCAGGGGCGGTGCTTATTCCGCAGGAGGGCGAGCGCCTGGATGAGCCGGAAGCGCGTCTCGCGCGGCTGGATGACGTCGTCCACGTAGCCACGCGCGGCGACGGCGAAGGGGTTGGCGAACCGCTCTTCGTAGTCCGCGACAAGTTCCCCCCGTTTTTCCGCCGGATCGGGGGCCGCCGCGATCTCCCGGCGCGCGATCACGCCGACCGCCGCTTCCGGCCCCATCACGGCGACCTCCGCCGTCGGCCACGCGAGATTCAGATCCGCGCCGACGCTCTTGGAGCACATGACGACATACGCGCCCCCGTACGCCTTGCGGGTGATGACCGTCACTTTCGGCACGGTTGCCTCGCAATAGGCATAGAGCAGTTTGGAGCCGTGCCGGATGATGCCGCCGTATTCCTGATCGGTGCCGGGGAGAAAACCGGGCACATCCTCGAAGGTGACGAGCGGCACATTGAAGGCGTCGCAGAGGCGAACAAAGCGCGCCGCCTTCTCGGACGCCAGAATATCCAATGTCCCCGCCAGATGCATCGGCTGATTCGCGATGACGCCAATCGAATAACCATCGAGGCGCGCGAAGCCGGTGAGGATATTCGGCGCGAACTCCGGCTGCAATTCGAAGTAGGAATCCGCGTCCACAACCCGCCGGATGACGCCGCGCATGTCGTACGGCTTCGTCCGCAGTTCGGGCACGAGATCGTCCAGTTCGGGATCAGCGCGGTGCGGGTCGTCGGTCGGCGCAACGCGCGGCGGTTGCTCTTTGTTGTTCGCGGGCAGATACGAGAGGAAGGCGCGGACGAGATCAACGCTGTGATCCTCATCCACGGCGACGAGTTGGGCGACGCCGCTCTCGGTCGCGTGCGTGTGCGCGCCGCCGAGCGATTCGTGCGTCACATCCTCGCCGGTCACCGTCTTGATGACATCCGGCCCGGTGATGAACATCTGTGAAATGCCGTCCACCATCACGACGAGATCGGTCATCGCGGGGGAATAGACGGCGCCACCCGCGCACGGCCCGGCGATGATCGAGACCTGCGGGATGATGCCGGAGCATTGCACATTGCGGTAAAAGACGTCGCCGTATCCTTCCAGCCCCTCGACACCTTCCTGGATACGCGCGCCCGCGCTGTCGTTGATGCCGATCATCGGCACACCCGCTGCCCGCGCCTTGTCCATGATCTTGACGACTTTTTCCGCGAAGACTTCACCGAGCGACCCGCCATAGACGGTGAAATCCTGCGAGAAGACGCAGACGGGCCGCCCGTCGAGCAGGCCGAAGCCCGTGACGACACCATCGCCGAGGGGGTGGCGCTCCGGCATCGTGAAGTGCTCCGAGCGATGTACCGCGTAGGGGTCGAGTTCGCTGAAGGTGCCCTCGTCGAGCAGCGCGAGGACGCGCTCGCGCGCCGTGCGCTTGCCGCGCGCGTGCTGCTTCCGCTGCGCCTCATCTTCCTCGCGCTGCCGCTCCGCCTGCAACCGCGCGATCCGCTCCGCGTGGGGGTGATTATTCGTGGTCATGTCGCTCCCGATACTCGGAGATGTCCAGCAGATTATCCGGGTCGTGGTAGGTCGGCGGCAAGCCATGATCGAAGAGGATCGCCGTCGCAACCTGCCGCAGATACGAGAGATCCGGCTTGAAGATGACACCCTGACCGTGGAAGAGATTTCCTTCCGTCATCAGTTCCCACGTCCGCTCGTCCACGCCGACAGCATCACGCCCCATCTCGTCGGAGAGCCAGACATCGAGGATCGTGAACGCGCTATCGGCGACCCATGCGCCCATCGAGCCGCTTTCGACCATATCCGCACAGCGCAAGGCCATCCGCGCGATGGTAATATCCGCGCCATCGCGGTCGCGCCGTTCGATCCGCTCGATGATTGGCCGCACCATCGCCACCGCGTCCGGCGGCGCGTGATATGTTTCCGCAATTGTTTCGAGGCTCATACGTAACCCCCTGCCCTTTCCCCACGGGGGAAGGGGTGACTCATCGCACTATCGAGACATTCCCCCAAGCGCCCGACCATAATCGGAGGGCGCATGCTATGCACCCCTCCCCTCCCCTCTCCATTGCGATGGAGAGGGGCCGGAGGTGAGGTTCCCCTCTTCACACCGGCCGCGCCGCGCGATAGGTACCCCAGATCTCTCGAAGCGCCGTGCAGATTTCGCCCAGGGTCGCGCCCGCAAGAAGGGCCGCGCGCATCGGGCCGAGCAGTTCGGCATTCCCCTGCGCGGCGGTGCGGACGACACCGAGAGCCGACTCGCAGGCGATGATATTCCGGTTCGCGCGATGCACCTTCAGCCGTGCGGCCTGCTTCGTCTCGGCGTCCGGGTCGGGCCGGAGAATCGGCACTTCGATCTCCTCCTCTTCCTGATAGCGATTGACGCCGACGACGACACGTTCGCCGCGCTCCTGCCCCATCTCTTGCCGGTAGGCGTGCTCGGCAATCGCCCCGGCGATGAAGCCGCTCTCCGTCGCGGCGACCGCCCCGCCCCGCTCCGCGACGCGCTCCATCCAGCGACGCGCCTCCTGCTCCACGCCATCGGTCAGCGCCTCGACATAGTAGGAGCCGCCGAGCGGATCCGCCGTCGCGGTGACGCCGCTCTCCTCCGCGATGATCTGCTGTGTGCGCAGCGCGAGCGTCGCCGCATGCTCCGTTGGCAGGCCGAGCGCCTCATCAAACGAGTTGGTGTGCAAACTCTGGGTGCCGCCCAGCACCGCCGCCAGCCCCTGCAATGCTACCCGCACGATGTTGTTGTGCGGCTGCTGCGCCGTCAAGGTGCAACCGCAGGTCTGCGTGTGGAAGCGGAGGAGCATCGAGCGTTTGTCCTGCGCGCCGAACTGCTCCCGCATGATCGTCGCCCAGATGCGGCGTGCGGCGCGGAATTTCGCCACTTCCTCGAACAGATCGTTGTGCGCGCCGAAGAAGAACGAGAGGCGGGGTGCGAAGGCATCCACGGAAAGCCCCGCGCGCAGGCCCGCCTCAACGTAGGCAACGGCATTCGCGAATGTGAAGGCAATCTCCTGTGCCGCCGAACACCCCGCCTCGCGCATGTGGTAGCCGCTGATGCTGATCGGGTTCCATTGCGGCAGGTGCTTCGCGCAGTACGCGAAGGTATCCGTGACGAGCCGCATCGAGGGGCGCGGTGGGTAAATATACGTACCCCGTGCCTGGTACTCTTTCAGCGGATCGTTCTGGATCGTGCCGCCCAGTTTCCTCGCGTCCGCGCCCTGCTCCTCACCAACGATCTGGTACATGAGCAGCAGAATCGCCGCAGGCGCGTTGATCGTCATGCTCGTCGTCACATCGCTGAGCGGAATGCCATCGAACAAAATCCGCATATCGTCGAGGCGACTGATTGAGACGCCGACCTTGCCGACCTCGCCCGCCGCCATTGGGTCGTCCGCATCGTAGCCGAGTTGCGTCGGTAGGTCGAAGGCGACGGAGAGGCCCGTCTGCCCTTTCGCCAGAAGCGACTTGAACCGCTCATTCGTCGCCTCGGCAGAGGCGAACCCGGCATATTGCCGCATCGTCCAGCGGCGGGCGCGGTACATCTCCGGGTAGATGCCGCGCGTGTACGGGTAGACACCCGGCGGTGGTGGCACGACAGGGAACTCCGGCGCATCGAAGTACGGCGCGACGGGTACGCCGCTATCGGTCGTGCGTTCTTTCGGAGGCGCGGCCATGAGAAGCTCCCTTTAGTAGTAGCCGGTAGTCGGTAGTCGGTAGTCAGTGGTTAGAAAAAGATGCGCGCGACGCCTTCCCTACCAACTGACTACCGACTACTGACTACTGTCTACTGCGTCTGCACCAGTTCGATCAGCGCGCCATGTGCGCTCGCCGGATGGAGGAAGGCGACCAACCAACCATGCGCGCCCGCACGTGGCGTTGCATCAACCAAGCGTACACCATTTGCCCGCAACTGTCCGAGGGCAGCGGCAAGATCGTCCACCGCGAAGGCGACATGATGCATTCCCTCGCCCCGTTTCACCAGAAAATCGGCGAGGCGGCCCGCGCTAAGTGGGGTAAAGAGTTCGATAAACTGATCCGGCTCTTGCGTTGGTACCAACACCACGCGGACGCCTTGCGCGCTGACCGTTTCTTCGTGGCCGGGACGGAATCCGAGCATGCGATAGGTCTCCGCCGCCGCCACGAGATCGCGGACGATCATGCCGATGTGATGAAAACGAAAGCCATTGCCGGCGAGCGGATCGGCGAGGCTCTCCGGCATGATGCGATGCTCCATCAGAGTCGGGCGCGGGCGGCACGCCGGATCGGGATGCGCGCGGTCAATTCGTCGGTGTTGCCACGACCGGGGGTGATCGTCACCTCGATACCATCACGATCTACGTCCAGACGGCGCGAGAGGACATCAACGATGTCGCTGCGGATCGCCGCCATCAGCCCCGGCGACACCCGCATCTGGTCCGACACGAGAACAACTTTCAATCGCTGCCTGGCGACTGAACTGCTCGCTACCGGCGCTTCCTGCCTGCCAAATCCTCGGAAGAACCGCATCTCACTCTCCTCGCGACGTTGCCCACGCGCCCCACCGTGTCGAAACAGATCAGACCCGCGCGAAACCGAGCGCGCGCAGGAATCGCGACATCATTCCCGCTTGCGCGGCTTCGTATCGCGGGAAGGCGATCGTCTCCCCTTGCAGGCGGCGCGCGATGTCCTTGAACGCCCCACCTGCCGCCGAGTGGCTATCAAAGACGGCCACTTCGCCCCGGTTCGTACTCGTGATGATCGTCTGATCCTCCGGCACGACGCCGAGCAGGTCAATCGCGAGGATTTCCTCGACATCCGGCACGTCCATCATGTCGCCGCGCTTGACCATATCGGCCCGAAAGCGGTTGACGATCAGACGCGGCGGCGGCAACTCGGCGGCTTCCACGAGGCCGATGATCCGGTCCGCGTCGCGTACGGCGGAGACTTCCGGCGTCGTCACGACGACGACATGCGTCGCCCCGGCGATCGCGTTACGGAAACCCTGCTCGATGCCCGCCGGCGAGTCCACGAGGACGAAATCATGGCTCTCGGCGAGTTCGCGTGTCAGGTCCGCCATCTGATCGGGCGAGACGGCCTCTTTATCGCGCGTCTGCGCCGCCGGAATGAGTGAGAGATTCGGGAATCGCTTGTCGCGGATCATCGCCTGCCGGACGCGGCACTGCCCCTCGACCACATCCACGAGGTCATAGACAATGCGGTTTTCCAACCCCATCACGATATCGAGGTTGCGCAGCCCGATATCGGCATCAATCAAGACGACGCTACGGCCCTGCATCGCGAGCGCGGTGCCGAGATTGGCGGTCGTCGTCGTCTTGCCGACGCCGCCCTTGCCGGAAGTGATCGTCACGATATGTCCGGCCATCTGCCCCCCTCATCAGTAGTCGGTAGTCGGTAGCCAGTAGTCAGAAAAACGAAAGCCTTCTGGCTACCGACTACTGACTACTGCTAGCGTAGCGGCGGTACGTCGCGCCCACCGTACCACGGGACGATCATCAGTTCGCCGCCGTCCAGATGCGCGATGCTTGGCCCCTCACCGAGCGCCGCGTCATCCGCACTATCGGCGCTCGCCTCGGCGGGCCGTCCATAGACCGTACCGATCC
>JAICJW010000396.1 GCA_025928215.1 Chloroflexia bacterium
ACCGCTTACGTGGGGCGGGCATTGATCTAACCGGCCCGGTCGCCGTCCCACCACCCGCCGAGCAAAGCGCGGATACGGTGACGACCATCGCCCATCTCGGCACGAATATCGCGGCGGCAGTGGCAGCGGCGCTGCGGGAAGAGGGCAATGTCCTCATCACGGGGAGCAATTGCAACGCCCTCGTCGGCGTACTCGCCGGTTTCGAGAAACAGTACGGGGCGACGGCGAAGATCGGCCTCGTCTGGTTCGACGCGCATGGCGACTTCAATACGCCGAAGACGACGCTCTCCGGGATGATCGGCGGGATGCCGGTCGCCGTCTCGGCGGGCCTCGCGTTCCCACACTGGCGCGCGATCACCGGACTGGACGCGCCGATCCCGACCAATCGGATCGTGATGGTGGATGTCCGCAATCTCGATCCGAAGGAGCGCACACTGATCGAGGCGACGGACGTGACGATTGCTGCCATCGAACCGGGGCGACCCGGTGTGCCGATGCAGAAAGCGATTGACGCCCTCGCCGCCACGTGCGATGTCATCTACCTGCATATAGATGAGGACGTGCTGGACGAGCGGTATGTCCCGAATCATGGTACCGTCGAGCCGAATGGCCCGGATATGGATGCGGTGTTGAACGCCGTGCGCGTCGTCCTCAAGACGGGCAAGGTGCATGGCTACGGCCTCGTCTCCGTCAATGTTCGGGGCGACGGGGGGAAGGAAAGCCTCGATTCCGCGCTGCAACTGCTGACCACCGGCCTCACTGAATGGCACCAGGGAAGCACGATCGGGGCGTAATAGACATGCGTGTCGCTTAAGAAGACTTAAGCGACATGGCTACGCAAGGATGGACGCAGTTCGGAGGGAGTGGGATGGCAACACCGGAGTGCGGAACAGTCGAAAGCGAAAATGACATCGAGGCGACCTCGCTCCTGGGCGAACCGCTTCACCGGCCGACCTTCCCCGACGATGTGCAGGAGCGATTGGAGACGCAACGGGCCGAGGCGCAGTCGGCATATGCGGCCACGCCGGATGATGGGGACGCGCTGCTCCTGCTCGGGCAGCGCACCGGAGCGACCGGGCGGTTTCGGGAGGCGATTGCGATCTTCAGCGCGGGCATCGCGCGGCACCCGGAGGATGCGCGGCTCTTCCGCTATCGCGGACACCGATTCATCAGCCTGCGGGAATTCGACAGCGCGATTGCCGACCTCACGGAGGCGGCGCGGCTCGTCGCGGGGCGTGCGCCGGAACCGGAGATACCCCCCGGTTCGGCACCGGGTACGCCGTACACCTACACGCTCCCGTTCTCGATCTGGTATCACCTCGGCCTCGCCAACTACCTGCGCGGCGACTTTGCGGCGGCGCGTGCCGCCTATCAGCAGTGCGCCGCGTTCGCTCCCACCGTCGAAACGCTCGTCGCCGTCACCCATTGGCACTACATGACACTCCGCCGTCTCGGCGACACCGAGGCCGCAACACGCATCCTCACGCCGATCACGCACGATCTACCGGTCGTCGAGAACCGGCCCTACTATCGCCTGACGCTTCTCTATACCGGCGCACGAACCCCCGAGCAGACCCTCGCGCCCGATCCCCACGACAAGGATAAAGGGATGGGTGACAACCAGGCATTGATGGATGCGACGGTGGGATATGGTGTCGGTAACTGGTACCTCACGAACGGACAGGCTGCGGAGGCGGAGGCGATCTTCCGCCGTATCCACGACACCACCCCGCCGGGTATCTCTCGCTTCGCCTTCGGTTACATCGCGGCGGAAGCGGAACTGAGCCGGTTATCGGGGCCGTATCAGTAGGACGTTCCGCCCGGTCGTCTGCGCGGAACTGGCATGCGCGCGCGTCCTGACTACTGGCGACCGGCGACCGGCAACTGGCGACTGTCTACCGGCTATGGAGATGATGGCATGAATCGTTGGGTGAAATACGTCGTGCTGATCGGGCTGGTGATCGTCCTCCTCCTCATCACGCGCGATATTCTCGCCCCATTCGTCCTCGCCATTGCCACCGCCTACGTGATCAGTCCGCTCGCGGACCGGGCGCAGCGCGTCTCCCGGCTGCCACGCGTCGCGGTAATCACCCTCTTTTATCTCATCTTTATTGGCACGCTCACGATCATCATTGCGCTCGTCGAGCCGGAACTCGCGGAGCAAACGACCGGGCAGAACGGTCTCTTTAAGTCCGGCGTCAGCGTCACCGATTCGGTCCTCGATCGCGCCTCGAAGAATCCGCAGGTGGTGGATTTATTGCGGCGCTCAGGCGTGGACATCGTTGCCTATAACGATCCGCTCTATCCCGAGAAGCGGGCGCTCGTCGCGCGGCGCTTGCAGCAGGAGATAGACCGTGCCACGCAGCCGGGGCAAGTCCGCGAGGTGGCGCAGACGACGTTCGGTGTCCTATTGAAGATCGTCATCTGGTTCTTCGCGACCTTTTACCTCCTGCTCAACGGTCGGCGGTCGGTAGAATATCTCTATCGCTTCGTTCCGGACGAACGGATCGGGCAAGCGCGCCGGATGGCTGGGCGCATCCATATCGTGCTCGGTCGGTATCTGCGCGGCCAGCTGTACCTCATTCTCATCATGAGTGTCGTGTCCTACATTGCCCTGCGTATTTTCAAGGTACCCTATGCCCTTCCTATCGCCATCGGGACGGGCATCCTGGAGGTCATCCCCTTCGTCGGCCCGATCATCGCGGGGACGCTCGCCAGCCTCGTCGCGCTTTCGACGCACGGTGTCGGGACGATGATCGGCGTCATTATTGCCTATCTCATCCTCCGCGAGGTGGAAGATCAGATCGTCATCCCGCAGATCATCGGGCGCGTCGTTCATCTCGATCCGGTCGTGACGATCTTCGTCGTCCTCGCGGGCGAGAGGCTGGCGGGCATCATCGGCGTCTTAATGGCCGTCCCGCTCGCCGCCGTCCTTCGCGTGGTGATTGATGAACTCTTCCCGCCGAAAACACCCGGCGACCACCCCTCCGCCCTGACCGAGGCGGTCGTCGCGGGAACGGGCTTGCCGAATGATCCGGTCATGCAGCCGTCACACGGTGCTCCCCGTCGGAATCAGCCCCCCTCCCCTGCCGTCGAGTCGGCGGAGAATGGTTGAGGGAAAGGGCGAGCATCCATCCCGCGCCACTTTCAGTATATCGCGCACCGGGGGGCTTGCGGCAACACCCTGGTCGTGCAGTATAGTCGCCGCCAGCGGCCAGAATCTACGGAAATGGGGGCAGCGAATGCGGCTGTTGGTGTCGGCGTTTGGGTCGCGTTGGTGCGTCGAACCGGTGGTGAGACGCGCGGTCCGGTTGCGGGCACGCGGCGCGGCGGTGCGAGGATGCGCGCCACCGGACGAGGGGTGTGATCCGCTGGTGATGCGCGGCGTGATGTCAGTCGGAGTGTGGCGATGACCGCGCATGCAGTGGTGATCGCCGGAGGCGGTCCGACGGGGCTGATGTTGGCGGGCGAGCTCGCGCTGGCAGGCGTCGACGTCGCAATTGTCGAGCGGCGGATCAACCAGATTCTCGCCGGCTCGCGTGCGGGCGGCCTGCACGCGCGCACCATCGAGATACTCGACCAACGCGGTATCGCGGATCGGTTCATCTCGCAGGGACAGATCGCCCAGATCGCGGGGTTCGCCGGGATCCGGTTGGATATCAGCGACTTTCCCACCCGCCACCCCTATGGACTCGGGTTGTGGCAGAAACACATCGAGCGCATCCTCGCCGGTTGGGTTAACGAGCTGCACGTGCCGATCTACCGCGGGCGTGAGGTGACGGGCTTCGCACAGGACGACACCGGCGTCGACGCCCAGCTGTCCGACGGCCAACGCTTGAGGGCGGAGTATCTCGTGGGGTGCGACGGAGGACGCAGTCTGGTCCGTAAAGCCGCAGGCATCGATTTCCCCGGCTGGGATCCGACGACGAGCGCCCTGCTCGCTGAGGTCGAGATGAGCGAGGAGCCGCCATTGGGCATCCGGCGCACTCCCTCCGGCATGCATGCGCTCGGA
>JAICJW010000202.1 GCA_025928215.1 Chloroflexia bacterium
GATCGCCTCGATATCGGCATCGTGATAGCCGCGGCGCGCGAGCAGGTCGGGGATGCGCTGCAAATCAACGATTGTATCGAGATCGCGCGGGCATTGCTCGGTGCCGTAGCCGCCGTCGAGATCGGTCCCGATCGCCGCGTGCCGCGCATTACCGGCCAGTTGGCAGATGTGATCAATGTGGTCCACAACGTTCTCCAAAGTAACTTCTGAATTGGTTGTCACACCCTTAATCCAGTCGGGTTGCAGCATCCATGCATCCATAACCGCGCCGATCACCGCATCCCGAGCGAAGAGCCGCTGGAGCATATCGTCTGTCAGTTGACGGTCCCCGGGCACGAGCGCGCGGCAATTTGAGTGGCTGGCGAGCACCGGTCCGCCAAAGCGATCCATCGCCTCATAAAAACTCTCGTCGGAGAGATGAGTGACATCAAGGACGATGCCGAGTTCCTCCATCCGCTTGAGCAACGCCCGCCCCTTGTCGGTAAGCGGCCCGACCGATTCCGTCCCCTTCGCGTACGCGCTTGGCCCGTAATGGGCGAGACTGACGATGCGCAGCCCGTCCGCGTACCACGCCTCTGCCTGATCGGGTTCGACCACCGGATCAGCGCCCTCCATGCAGAGAACGAATCCGAGCGGCGTGTGCGCCGGATCCGCCTCCCACGCCGCCAGGTGTGCCTGAACTGACGGCCAATCCCTGAGCATGCGCACTATGCCTTCACGTTCCAATTGCCGGTAGTATGCGAGTTGGCCCTGCGCGTGCGCATAGGCGATCTCATGCGTACGATACCCGCGCATTGGGCTGCCGGGTTGCTCCACCCGCGCGATGACGGTCGCGAACGAAATGGCGATGTCCCCCGCGCGCAATTCGGGGAAGGCGACCGTTCCGGCCGCACGGCCCTTCTGCTCCATCCCCACTTCTTGCGCACGAATTTCCGCGACGCCGCGGCGGAGATCGCGGTTCCACAGGAGCGCGTTCATTGCGAGGTCGAGATGTCCATCAACGATTAACATACGATTCCCTCCAACACAGCGGACGTGTGCAATTACCCGTCGCGACGCATATTCGTCGTTAGCGCTCGTGCGAGCGCGGGTCGAGCGCATCCCGCAGGCCATCACCGAGGATATTCAAAGCGAGGATGCTCAGGAAGAGGAGAACGCTTGGAAAGACCAGCAACCACTGATCTTTGAAGATTTCGCGCTGGCCGATGCGGAGCATGTTGCCCCACGTCGGGATCTCCGGCGGGACGCCCGCTCCGAGGAACGAGAGCGACGCCTCGGCGAGGATCGCTGCCGCGACGATGAACGTGCACTGGACGATCAGCGGTGAGAGCGAGTTCGGGAAGATGTACCGCCGCAGGATGAGATGATCGCGCGCGCCGATAGCCCGCGCGGACTCAACGTATGGCTGCTGCTTCGTGGCGAGCGCGGTGCCGCGGACCAGCCGGGCAATCAGGGGAGTGTAGACGACTGAGAGCGCGGCGATCACATTGCCTGTCTTCGGCCCGAGACTCGCCATGATCGCGATCGCGAGGAGGATGCTTGGGAAGGCCATCAGTCCGTCCATCACTCGCATGATGACGCTGTCAAGGCGCTGATAGTAAGCCGCGATCAGCCCGAGAACGGAGCCGATGACCGCGGTGATCGCCATGATGCTCACACCGACGAGGAGCGAGACCCGTGCGCCATAAAAAATCCGTGTCAGAACGTCTCTGCCGAGGTCATCGGTGCCCATCCAGTGTGCGTGGGTCGGCGGATGCAGGCGATTGAGCGGGTCAACCGTTGTGGCACCGTATGGGGAAGCGAGCGGCACGATGAACGCCAGGACGAGAACGATCACCAGGAAGGCGACGCTGACCAGCGCGGATTTGTTCTCCAGCAGCAATCGGACCCAATAAAAGCGCGAAGCCCGCGTGACGTTGGAGAGCGACACTCCCCGACGCGTCTCGGTAACCCGCTCGACCGCCGCATCAGTCATTGCCATAGCGAATCCTCGGATCGAGATACACGTAGAGCACATCAACCACCAGATTGACGAGGAGGTAGATCGTCGCAGTGACCATCACCGCACCCTGGATGACGGGGAAGTCCCGCCGCAATACGCTTTGCACCACCAGTTGACCCATACCGGGAAGGTTGAAGACCGTCTCCGTGACGACTGCGCCGCCCAGTAACCCGCCAAGCGAGATGCCAACGACGGTGATGATCGGGATTAGCGCATTGCGGAGGGCGTGGCGGAGCACGACGGCTTGTGTGCGCAACCCCTTCGCGTACGCTGTCCGAACGTAATCCTCGCGGAGGACGTCCAGCATCGAGGATCGCACGATGCGCGCGAGCAGGGCTGAGGACGCGAAACCAAGCGAGAAGGCGGGCATGACCATTGTCTTGAAGTGCGCGCCGGGGCTCTTGGAGAAGGGGATATACCCCCCGGCCGGCAACCAGTGCAGGATGACCGCGAAGATGAGAATCAAGAGGATGCCGAGTACGAAACTCGGAATCGCCACGCCGCTGATCGCGAGCGTCATCAAGATGCGGTCGAGGGCCGAGTTGCGGCGCAAGGCGGCAATTATGCCCGCCGGGACGGCGATCAAGACCGCGATCCCGCGCGCTTAGAGGGTAAGGAGCCCCGTCGGCTGCGCGCGATCGAGCAAGGCCTGGGTAACGGGACGGTTAAGGAAGAGCGACTGGCCGAAGCGAAACCGGCACGCGTTGCCCAGCCAGCGGGCAAACTGGAGATAGAGAGGGGCATCGAGCCCCAGCTCATGGTGGAGTTGCTGCACCTGATCTGTCGTCGCGTTGTCTCCGAGGATGATAGCCGCAGGATCCCCCGGTGTGAGATGGACCAATGTAAAGACAACCACCCCGACGATGAGCAGCACAGGAATAAGTGCCGTGAGTCGCCGCAACACGTACCGCGCCATTACTCAGCCCTTCCCACGTCCGACGGGCATCCCGAGATCGCACCGCGCATGTCTACTTCTTTAACCAGAGATTCCAGAACGGGACGCCGAGATCAATCTGATCGGTCCACCCGCCGATACGGCTGGCTCGGGCGTTTAGTCCGCTCTGATCAGCCAGTTTGATTGCCGGGACCGTCTGATAGAAGTTGGTCTGGATCTGCTGCCATGTCTGGAAGCGCTTGTTGAAGTCCGCTTCAGCAAGCAACTGGTCAACGAGCACTTTCGTCGGCTCATCGCCCCAGAACCCCGGATAGGTGCCGATCTGGCCGATCAGGGTGATCTGCGATGGATCAGGTACGAAGCCATGCCCGGTCGTAAATGCATCCCAGAGATCCGCTTTGCCGCGCCGGTCAACCACCGTCGCCCAGTCATAGACCTGCAGGTCCACCTTGAAACCGGCTTCTTCGAGTTGCTGCTTGGCGACCGTCGCCTCGTTACCCATCCATGGATATTGCTGGGTTGTCATGTAGCGAAGGGGTGTGCCGGCGTAGCCTGCATCCTTGAGAAGGCTCTTCGCCTTGCCCGGGTCGTGCAGAGAGTAGAGTTCCTTGCCCGCTTCGTTGTACCACGGCGTCTTCTTCCACATCAGTGAGGGATTGAGGTCATAAAATCCCTTGCCGCGGCCCGCCGCCATGATCGGTTCGTGATTGAGCGCGGCCTGGAATGCCTGGCGCATCTTGAGATTCGCCATCATCGGGGATTTATAGTTCAGGAAGAAGACGTCCCACCCCTGTTGCGTGACGACGGAGGCGACGATATTGGGATTGCTCTGGAGCTTATCCTGCTGATCGGCGCCGACATCTTCGAGGAGATCATAGTCGCCCGCGAGCATCCCGGCGACACGCGCCGCTTCGTCCGGGACCGGGATAAACTTGATGGAGTCGAGATACTGGAACTTGTGGCCGCCCAGTCCGTTCGCATCGCCCGGCAGGTTCGCGTAATCATTGAAACGGCTCACGGTGATGAAGCGGTCCGGTTGGTGATCGCCGAACTGGTATGGACCGGTGCCGACAAACTTCGCGAGTTGCCCCGTTCCCGTCTCATCAATAATGGACTTCGGCATGATCGCACACCCCTGGCTGTTCTGCGCCAGTGCCAAGCTCAACGTGCCATACGGCTTCTTCATCTTGAATTCGAGGGTGTAGTCGTCCGGCGCGTTAATGGTATCGGCTGCGGCGAGCACGCTCTTGCCGATCCCACTCTTGCCAGCCCATCGCTGTATGGACGCGAGCGCGTCGGCCGCTTTCATCTCCTGCCCGTTGTGGAATTTGACACCCTTGCGCAATTTAATCGTCTGCGTCAGTTGATCTGTGCTGATAGCGATGGACTCAGCGAGCGAAGGGATGATCTGGTATTTGCTGTCCCAAGTGAAGAGCGCCTCAAACATCGTCCAGCCGACATAGAAGGTGATCGAAGCCGTTGTCTGGTGAATATCGAGCGTCGGTGGCTCACCAATCAGTGCGACATTCAGCGTACCACCCTTGATACCCTGCCCAGCAGACGCGGGCGCCACAGCGGAGCCACTGGCGGTGGTTGCCCCCGCAACAGTAGGGCCGGTCTTTGGGGCGGTCGCCGCACTGCTCGTGCCGCCACTCGTCGCGGGCGTGACCGCGCCGCTAACGGTGGCCGTTGGTGCATTCGTACTGCCGCCGCATGCGGCGAGGATTGCCGCTGTTACTGAACCCCCCATCGCGAACGCGGCCGCGCGCTTGAGAAGCACGCGACGGCCGATCGGATCCGTAACCGTCCGGTGGGCAGGCGACTGATGTCGTTCCATTGCTGGCAATCCTTCCATGATGCGGAAAACACGACGGCTTCCGTCCGCATAGGTCCGGCACGGGACGGGATAGTCCCTTGCTCCGCAGTGAAAAGATGCGTTGCTGCGTCGAACAAATGCGGAATCAACGCTGAATATACCGCAAGTTTTCGGGCACTTCAATAAGACACATTCCCTCATTGAAAATGGTATCGGAGATGCTATGATCTGTGCGCGAGCGCCAACATTTGGTCGTCTTCGGAGCGATCACCGTGCCCCCGCTGTTAATCAAGCGGCTTGGCGCAATCAGCGAACCCACTGTGCCGCGGATGCTACGGGGTGTGCCCCGTGTCCGCTTCCACGACATGCGCCACACCCATGCGACCCTGCTTTTGCAGGAAGGGGAAGCCGTACATACCCTCTCTGCTCGACTCGGACATGCGAACGCCGCGATCACGCTCGCCATCTACGCGCACGTCACACCGAGTATGCAGGAGTCCGCCGCGTCAACTATTGGACGATTGCTCACGGAATCGGCATAGGCCATAAAGATCGCATTTACCGAGCCTCTAGTTCAGCACTGACTTCCTTTGTAAAGGCGACTTCTGCATTGTACAAGGACGATGGGGCATCGTTGGGCAGGACAGCCCCTTTCTCGGTATACAAGCGGAAAAAGGCGGTGACTGCCGCGATGTAAGCCGTCGCTGTCATCTTCACCGGATCGCTACTGAGCATCAAAATCTTCTGATAGTTCAGTAGGAAGCGTGCCATCCGTCCGGTATCGCCGTCTTTCAGTTCACCCCGCCCGATGTGTTCGCCGTCAGCGACGAAAGCGGCATATACCTCGATGCGGTGATTGTTGTATCGGATGCTCTGTTCCCGTCGCCACTTCATGTGGTCATTCCACATGTTGAGAAGAGCGACCGAAAGCCCGGAAATGAGGCCGATGGCACCGCCGATAATGACGCCCCAAAGAGTGCTATTCATCGAGTCTTATTCTTGGTGCGCGTGCAGACCGTACCCATGAGTCGCATTCGTCCTCACGGCGAGCCGCTGCAATAAACGCATCTAACGCATCCTTGAACCCAGATGCGTCTTCTAAGACAATCGTGTAATAGCGGTTAATGTCGTTCCCGATAAAGATGCCGTGAAGATAGGCCCGTACGATGTCATAGACGCACTGGGCCGTATTTATTACGGGCGGTGTGGACGTGATCCGCATCGTCGCGAGTGCGACACCCAGTTCTCTAATGAGTTGATTCGCTTCGGATTGGTTGTTGACGGCTTGTCGTGATCCCGTTGCTGTAACGAAGTTCACATACACCTTGCGGCGGTAATCCCTGTCGCGCACCTTTCGATCCGCGCGGCGTTTCAGGTGCTCATTCACGGCCACCGCGATTATGCCAACGAGAAGGACGCATTGCGTGATCCAAGCCAACGTCACTTCCGGCCCCCGATCCGGTAAGAGATGCCGCGACCCTCGGTGAAGTAATCGCCCCGGTAGCCATATGAAGCGTTCGGGCGATGCTCATTCTGCTTGCTATATAAGGAAAGAAATGGAGCGGGTGATCGGACTCGAACCGACGACATTCTGCTTGGGAAGCAGACACTCTACCAACTGAGTTACACCCGCGCGTCGCCTTACGTCGCCAGTATACGGATTCCTCGCGCGATCCGCAAGTGCAGGATGATGCGATAGAAGGGTGCCGTTTCGTGCATTCACTATGACGGCGCGGTGTTTGCGTAGTGGGAACGAGGGTCGGTATCGCGTGATACACTGCGGCCCACGCTGACGATCATTCACGCGGCGTTTGCGCTGCGATACACGATCAATGACCGATCCAGGGAGGAACGGTATGAAACCTCGAATGAACAGGGTGCCGACGTTCGGCGTCATGGCGCTTGCGGTGGTGCTCGTACTTGTCGCGTGTGGCGGCAAAAAGGCGACGCCAACCGCGAATGCACCCGCTCCGGCGCTCGCGACGGTGAGCGTGACAGCACCAGTACCAACGGCTCCACCCGCGACGGCAACCGCCATACCGCCGACGGCGATCCCCGTGACGCCGACGCCATTAGCGGCCAATGCAACGGCGATCGTGGCGACCGGCACCGCGCTCAGCGCGACGAGCAGCGCCTTCCTCGGCAGCGCGACGCCAGACACCGTCCAGAGTGTCGGGCCGCCGTCAGACCCACAAGCACAAGCGACTGTGGACAAGGCGCGGGCGCGCTTCGATCAGGTGAATACCTTGCATTTCACCGTTGGGATCGAGGGCGATGTCTATCTGGATACCTACCGGACGCAGAAACTGAAATCCGCCGATGGCGATCTGGTGCGCCCGGACAAAGTTTCGCTCACCGCGAAGGCGCAGGTCGGGCCTGTGAACGCGCAACTGAAATTTATCCAGATTGGCAATGATGCCTATCTGACGAACATCCTCACCGGCAAGTGGGAGAAAGCGCCGAGCGGTTTCGCATATGACCCGCGCATCGTCTTCGATCAGGATCGGGGCGTGTCGGCGATCCTCTCGAAGGTGCGCGGTTGGCAACCGGCCCCGAATGTCACAATCAATGGCTCCGACACGCAGCATGTCACTGCGCCTGTCCCGACCGCGACCGTCAACGACCTCGTCAGTTCGTCGTTGCGCGGTGATATGGTGGATGTGGATCTCTTCATCGAGCCGAAGAATAATGATGTCGTGCGGATTGTCCTCGCCGAGCGCCCGGACGCCGTCACGGCGGGGACGGCTGCCGTACGGTGGACGATTGATCTCTCCAAGCAGAATGCCACGATCACCGTAAATGCGCCAACAATCGGTGGATAAGACGAGCGTGAGCGACCACGAGCAGATACAGCGCTTCCCTGAAGGGCGCGCGCGCTGGGTGCTCGCGGCGGCGCTCCTCGCCGTCTTCGTCGGTTCGCTTGACCTGACGGTGATCGCCACACTGCTGCCGAAGATTGTCAGCGATTTGCAGATCAATACCGCCGATATCAATCGCTATGTCTGGGTCGTTTCCGGCTATCTCCTCGCCTACATGGTGACGATCCCCGTGCTCGGTCGGGTCTCGGATATCCTCGGGCGGCGGCCGGTTTTTGCGGGCGCGCTGGCGATCTTCCTCGTTGGCTCCGTCCTCAGCGCGCGGGCGGGCGGCCTGAGTGGGCTGATCACCGGGCGGGCAATACAGGGGTTCGGTGGCGGCGCGCTCGTCCCTGTAACGATGGCGCTCGTCGGCGATATTCTGCCGCCGCGACGGCGGGCCGCCGTGATCGGCCTTGTGGGCGCGGTTGACACGATGGGCTGGGTGCTTGGGCCGCTCTACGGCGCCGCGCTTCTCGGCCTGACCGGATCGTGGCGCACGGTCTTCTGGATCAATGTGCCCGTCGCAATTATCACGGTCCTCGTGCTGCTCTTCACCTGGCGGGGCGTCCGGCAGCAGCGCATGCGGGAGCGGCTCGATCTCGCGGGCGCGCTCCTCATTTCGTCGGGCCTCGTCTGCCTCAACCTGGCGCTCTCGTCC
>JAICJW010000318.1 GCA_025928215.1 Chloroflexia bacterium
AGAGGATCCGCTTCTGATCTGCGTGCCCGGCCATTTCCATCTAACGCTCCTTGCCAGAGGCGACCTGTAGGCATTTTGTCTGACGAACAGTATACCACATGCAATGCGTCTCCTGTCAAAGGAGGCCCAATTCTCAGTCGCGTATATACCCGTATTCGATTTTCTCGAACGTATGCAGTCGCGGGCATAGAGGGTAGCGGTGCGACGGCATGAAGGCGGTTGACACGATGTGGCACGAATAGACGAATTGCACAACTGTGTCAGAATTCCTGGCATGAAGTGCCTTGTATCTGTCACCAGGACAACATAGAATCAGCAAAGTACCGGTAATGTGATCTGGTGTACGTACAAAACGGCTTGCCTAACTATATGCTCAACTTTCGCCGCGTGTGATTACGGCGTTGCGCCCTGTCGTGAGGAACGAAGGTAGCGAGGAGCCGGAACAAGGGCATCGTGACGCCCGCTTTCGGGAAAGGGAGACGCATGAAGACACGAATTCTCGTCGTTGATGATGATTCACTCCGCTGTAAGATGCTCTCTTTCGTACTCGTGGATGCTGGGTATGAGGCATCTATCCTCGGGGATTGCCGCACGGTGAATCATTATCTCCAGCAAAACACCGTTGACCTCATCCTCCTCGATCTTTCCTTGCCATTCGGTGGTGGGTTGGGTTTGTGTGCGCAATTGCGGCGAGACCACGGCGATATACCCGTTATTCTGATCAGCGAGCGCGTCGGAACGACTGATCTCGTGAGAGGATTCAACCAGGGGGCGGATGACTATATCACGCGACCGTACGAACCCGCCGAGCTTCTCGCGCGCGCGCAGGCGGTGCTTCGCCGCTATCGTCTCATCGAGCGGCATCTTTTCGGTGCCTTAGTCAAGGTCGGCGAGACAAGCCTTGACTTAGGGCGACTTTCATTCACCGCCGCTTCCGGACACTCAGTCATTGTCACACCGACGGAGATGCGCATTCTCGAGTGCCTGATGCGCAGCGCGAATGCCGTGATCTCGCGGGAAAAGCTCATAGTGGAAACATGGGGCTACGATTCAGATAGTGCCGATAACCGTGTTGATGTCTACATCCGCCGCCTGCGTCGGAAGATCGAGAGTCATCCGCAAGATCGCCACTTGATCCGCACGGTGCGAGGCATCGGCTATGTATTCCAGGGTGAATCGAGTGAGCAGGGCTATTCCGCGTAGAACGAAGGCCGCCTCGACCCCGAGCGGGAATCTCGCGCAGAGAAAGCGGCGTCGCCATCGTTGGTGACATGACCGCGACCGGCTGCGAGAGGCGACCGAGGCATTGCTCGCTCACTGTACCGAGCATTTCCATGCGGATATCGGGCCAGCCTTTCATGGATACGCGAATTTTTGCTATCCTGCTCCGGTATGAAGGAGCGGAAGCGATGAAAAAAGTATTGATGACCGGCGCGAGTGGGAAGATCGGTGTGTCCCTCAGGGAATTGCTGAAGGATCGGTATGCGCTTCGCTTGCAGGAGCGGCCAGGCGGGAAACCTGTTGGCCCCGCGCGGGCGGGTGAGGAGATCGCGCACACAGATCTCACTGACATGGACGGGATGCGCGCCGCCGTACATGGCTGCGATGCCGTCATCCATCTCGCGGCCTCCTCCGCCGTGCAGACGCCGTGGGAGGACGCGCTCACGAATAACATCGTCGGCCAGTACACCCTGCTGGAGGCGATGCGGCACGAGGGCGTGCCGCGTATGGTCTTCGCGACGACGAATCACGTCACGGGATACTACGAACTGAAGGGTCGCCCCTGCTATCCGGACATGCCGGTCCGCCCCGATGGTTACTATGGCGCATCCAAGGCGTTCGGCGAGGCGCTCGCCCGCCTCTATGTGGACGAGCACGGCCTGGAAGTGATCTGTCTGCGTATCGGCTCGTGGCTGCCCCAGCCGGAGAATGTCCGCAATCTCAGTACCTGGCTCTCCCCGCGCGACATGGCGCAACTGGCGTGGCGCGCCATCGAGACGACGCTGACCTGGGGCATCTTCTACGCGATTTCCGGCAATACCCGCCGCTACTGGGACATCGGCCCGACACAGGAGCAACTCGGCTACACGCCCGAGGACGACGCTGAACACTATGCCGCCCAGATCGAGGGCACCGGCTTCCATCGCGCCGGGAGCTGACCGAAACCGGGGAACATCGCGAAGGCATGCACGGCCTTCGCGATGCTCCCCACTCCATCATGGGCAGATCGCCAGAGAAGCGATTGTCGCTTTGTTCACCTATCCAAATCCGATCATCACCCGCGAACGTACGCATAAAACAGCACACAATTTCCTAACATTGTGAACAGTTGCACAATCCATGCGGGCGTGCTATGGTCTTCATCGGATGGAATCGTGCTGCCCGTGGTGGCGTGATTCTTTCTCGATAGTACGGCAGTGATGCCGGGAAAGGGACATATTGATGATGGACAGACAGAAAATGCGGGCGGGTATCCGCGCGTTCGGGCGGGCGGTCCTCTCGCCGCTCGGGGATGTCGAGCGGACGGTGGAGTTTGCGGCACACTGGCAGCAGCACCTCATCCGCACGGACGCCCTGCCGGAGGCACGGCGGGAGCGGCGCGGCGAGCGCTAAGCAACGTATCATATTGAGAGAACGGGCCGGGAGAGTATCTCTCCCGGCTCATCGCCTCTCTCTCGCCCCGGATGCGGGGAGACGGACAAATCGCGTACCATCCCGGACAGTGGCGATACAGCATGATGCGGGATCGCAGGTGGAAGGAAACGCGATGGGCACCACGGATACACAAACGTTCGACGCCGAAGCGTTCGGGCGGGCAGTGGGGCGGTTTGCGGCGGGAGTGACGGTCGTGACGACACGGAGCGCGCGCGGCTTCCGGGGGATCACGGCGAGCAGTTTCTCCTTCGTCTCGCTCGCGCCGCCGCTCGTCCTCGTCTGCGTGCTCGCCACCTCGTCGTTCATCCCGACGATTGAGGAGGCGGGCGCGTTCGCGGTCAATGTGCTGCCGGAGGACGACGAGTTCCTCGCTGACCGTTTCGCCAATCGCGCGCCGCTCGTCAATGCCACCTTCAGCGGTGTGCCGTATCACACGGCGATCACGGGCGCGCCGCTCCCGCGGGATGCCATCGCCTGGTTCGATTGTCGCCTCCATGCCGCCTATCCGGGCGGCGACCATCGCATCTTCGTCGGCGAAGTCGCCGCCTTCGGCGAGCGTGAGGGCGAACCGCTGCTCGTCTACCGCAGCCGCTACGCCCGCCTGACGCTCTGAGTGGACAGTGCGCAATGTCGTCCTGCTGTCTGCTGTCTATCGCCCACTACTCACTGCTCACTATTCACTGTCCGCGATGTGGAGAATGTCGGCGAGGACGCCGTAGGCGGTCTGCGGCGTGCCGCCATCGTACTCGCCGATGGCGAGATCGCCCATTGTGTCGGTGCGGAGGATGAGCATATTGGAGGTGCCCGCCAGCGTGGCGAGCGGATCGGCGAGCGGCAGGGCGCGCGGTACGACGCGGCCATGCGGCGTGCCATCCCGCGCCTCCCATGCCTCCGCGACCAGTTTGATCGCCGTGCCCGCCG
Organism: Chloroflexia bacterium; assembly: GCA_025928215.1. Taxonomy (GTDB): domain Bacteria; phylum Chloroflexota; class Chloroflexia; order Thermomicrobiales; family JALYUS01; genus JALYUS01. Next base: position 3,577 of record JAICJW010000318.1, read on the forward strand.
CTGTCGCCGCCCGGAGATCGTCCGCCGTGATGTCGCCGATGCCGGTACGCTCGATGTCGGCGGGGCGCACGTCGGCGTCCATCAGCGCGTTCATCAGCGCGCAGACCTTCACCGTCGCGTCCCAGCCGTCGAGATCATACGACGGATCGGCCTCCGCGACGCCACGCCGTTGCGCCTCCGCGACCGCCTCCGCCAGCGTTTGTCCTGCCGTCATCATCGTCAGGACGAGGTTCGAGGTGCTGTTGACGACGCCCCGGAAGCCGCGCACCTTCGTCGCGGGCAGCGCCTTCTCAACGAGGGCGAAGATTGGCGCGCCGTCCATCACCGCCGACTCGAAGCGAAACTGGCGATGCTGGCTGAGGGCGAGATCGCGCAGGCGGCGATAGCCATACGCAACCGGCCCTTTATTCGCCGTGACAACGTGCTTGCCGTTGCGTAAAGCCGTCTCGCAGTGGCGAATGGCGGGTTGGCCGCTCTCCGGTGCGAGCGGGCTAAGTTCGACGATGATATCGGCGGGCACGGTGGCGATGAAGGCGGGGATGGCGATGGCCCCGGTCAGCGCTCCCGGTAACGTCGCCGCCGGATCATCCTCGATCGCCGCGACCGTCCGCGCCAAATCCACGCCGTCGGGCGCGATGATCGTGCCATGCCGCGCGGTGGCGATCCCCGTTACACTCACATCGAGATGGTACTGTTGATAGAGCACATCCGCCCGCTGATCGAGCAAATCCGCCAGCGCCTGCCCGACATTCCCGAACCCCACCAGCGCCACCCGCACCGTCCGCATCTATCGCTCCCAGATGAAACCGATTGAACCGCAAAGCCGCATACTGCCCAGAGGGCGCCCGCACAAAGATCGCGGAGAAAAAGAGGATGAGAGAAGAAAAGTATACGGCATCTCGCTTCGCATATGGGCGCTGAACCTCTCCTTTATTTTCCGCTCTGTATTTCTTTGCGTTTCTTTGCGGTTCAATCGGTTTCCGTCCGCAGGGAGGAGGTCGTGGTCTGCCAGGGGGCGCGGAGGGTGAGGGTATAGGCGTTGGTAGCGCGGATTTCGCCGTTGCGGTCGGTGAGGCGGAGGGCGATCGTGCAGGGGCCGTCGGGTGCGTCCGCAGGCGGACGCAGGGTGAGGGTGCCAATCGGCGTCGCCGGGCAATCCGCCGCCATATCACAGGGGAGCGATCCCTCACCGAGGATCGCGCCCGTCATATCGTGCCGAATGAGCCATCCGGCGGTCAGGCCGGCGAACGATTCCGGCAGATCGTTGACGACGATGATCTCCGCCTGCCACGGCGCGCCGAGCGTCGCGACGAGCGGCGCGGTCCAATTCAGCATGACATGGAGCGGTGCAAATGCTTGCTGGAGTGTGTAGTAGCCCTGCTTTGGGCGGCGGGCGTAATCGAGGACGGACCACGTCACGGCGGGCCAGCAATCATTGAAGGTGACCATCAAGGCGCCAGTGCAGGGTGCATACTTCATTCGCCGGTAGTGTTCCGTGTGGAATTTGAGCACGAGCGCCTGATACGCCTGGCTTTTGGCGATCAAATCCTGCCAACTCGTCGCGTCCGGCACGGCGCGAAAGAGTGGCCCCGGCTGCATGCAGTGGTGTTTGAGCGTGCGGAGGGCGCGCGGCGTTGGCGGCCATGCCCGCTGCTCCGGCGGCAGGATCGCGTGCAACATCTCCTGCGCGGGAAGCGCCTGCGCACCGTATTCGGTGACGACTTCGAAATGCTCCGGCGTGTAGCGGATGAG